>NZ_JAMYKU010000022.1:0-112177 GCF_040317575.1 Mesorhizobium sp. M1423 | reverse complement strand
CAAGACGTCAAATCCCCGCAAACAAGCGAACAACCGCCGCAACCCCGCCGCCGCAAGCTTTTGCTCATGACTGCGCAACAGGTCCACAGGGGGAGAAGGGAAGATCGCGTTCGTTCACCCCTTGGCCGCCTCTTCGATCTTGGCGACGTCGATCTTGGTCATCTGCATCATCGCCTGCATCACGCGGCCGGCCTTTTCCCTGTCGGGGTCCAACAGCAGTTTGGGCAGCTGCTCGGGAACGACCTGCCAGGAGAGGCCGAATTTGTCCTTCAGCCAGCTGCACTGGCTGGGCTCGCCACCGCCCGCGATGAGCCTGTCCCAGAAATAGTCGACCTCTTCCTGCGTCTTGCAGTCGATGGAGAGCGAGACCGCCTCGGTGAACTTGAATTGCGGGCCGCCGTTGAGGGCCTGGAACGGAACGCCGTCGAGCTCGAATGAGACCATCAGCACCTTGCCCTCACGATCGCCGCTGCCCTTGGGCCAGCGCATCACGCTCAGCACCTTCGAATTCTTGAAGATGGAAACGTAGTGGTTCATGGCCTCCTCGGCCTGGTCGTCGAACCACAGGCAGGTGGTGATCTTTTGCATTCTCTTGCTCCTCGGGCTGGTTTGTTTGCTTTCGAAACGGCCGGCTGGTGATTGATGCCCCGCTCCTGCCGTCTGCCCAAGGACGCTCGAGCAAAACACGATCCGACAGCACCTCTGACTTTTTTGCGGTCTGGACCGGCTGCGTCTTTGGCTGGCCGTTCGTTCCGCTACCTGGCGCAGCGCAAAATTGTGGCCAGACCAGAGCGTGGCGTCTATAAGGCCTGCGGCTCAATTCCGGTTTTCCGCACCTTTGGGTGCGACGCAGACAGCAAGGACAGTTCAATGCCCGCCTACCGTTCCCGCACCACCACCCATGGCCGCAACATGGCCGGCGCCCGCGGCCTGTGGCGCGCCACCGGGATGAAGGATTCGGATTTCGGCAAGCCGATCATCGCCGTGGTCAATTCCTTCACCCAGTTCGTGCCGGGCCACGTCCATCTCAAGGACCTCGGCCAGCTGGTTGCCCGCGAGATCGAGAAGGCCGGCGGCGTCGCCAAAGAATTCAACACCATCGCCGTCGACGACGGCATCGCCATGGGCCATGACGGCATGCTGTATTCGCTGCCGTCGCGCGAATTGATCGCCGATTCCGTCGAATACATGGTCAACGCGCATTGCGCAGACGCCATGGTCTGCATCTCGAATTGCGACAAGATCACGCCGGGCATGCTGATGGCGTCGCTGCGCCTCAACATCCCGACTGTCTTCGTCTCCGGCGGACCGATGGAGGCCGGCAAGGTGGTGCTCGCCGGCAAGAGCCAGGCGCTCGACCTGGTCGACGCCATGGTCGCCGCCGCCGACGACAATATCTCCGACGAGGACGTCAAGATCATCGAGCGCTCGGCCTGCCCGACCTGCGGCTCGTGCTCGGGCATGTTCACCGCCAATTCGATGAACTGCCTGACCGAGGCGCTCGGCCTCTCGCTACCCGGCAACGGCTCGACGTTGGCGACGCACGCCGACCGCAAGCGCCTGTTCGTCGAGGCCGGCCATCTGATCGTGGATCTCGCCCAGCGCTATTACGAGCAGGACGACGACACCGCGCTGCCGCGCAGCATCGCCTCGAAGGGCGCCTTCGAGAACGCCATGACGCTCGACATCGCCATGGGCGGTTCGACCAACACCGTGCTGCACATCCTTGCCGCAGCACATGAGGGCGAGGTCGACTTCACCATGGAGGACATCGACCGGCTGTCGCGGCGGGTACCGGTGCTTTGCAAGGTGGCTCCGGCCAAGGCCGACGTCCACATGGAGGATGTCCACCGCGCCGGCGGCATCATGGCGATCCTCGGCCAGCTGGATAGCGCCGGGCTGATCAACCGCGACCTGCCGACGGTGCACACCGCGAGCCTCGGCGAAGCGCTCGACCACTGGGATATCTCGCGCACCACCAGCCAGAATGTCCGCGATTTCTTCCTGGCGGCACCCGGCGGCGTGCCGACGCAAGTCGCGTTCAGCCAGGACCGCCGCTGGGATGATCTCGATCTCGACCGCGAGAAAGGTGTCATCCGCTCGGCCGAACATCCTTTCTCAAGGGATGGCGGCCTCGCCGTGCTGAAAGGCAATCTCGCATTCGACGGCTGCATCGTGAAGACCGCCGGCGTCGATGAATCGATCCTGAAATTCACCGGTCCGGCAAGAGTGTTCGAAAGCCAGGACGCCAGCGTCAAGGCGATCCTGTCGAACGAGGTCAAGGCCGGCGATGTCGTCGTCATCCGCTATGAAGGGCCACGCGGCGGCCCCGGCATGCAGGAAATGCTCTATCCGACCAGCTATCTCAAATCGAAGGGTCTCGGCAAAGCCTGCGCACTGATCACCGACGGCCGGTTTTCCGGCGGCACCTCCGGCCTGTCGATCGGCCACGTCTCGCCGGAAGCGGCGGAAGGCGGGCTTATCGGGCTGGTCATGGAAGGCGACACGATCGAGATCGATATCCCCAACCGCACCATCCGGCTGGCCGTCGACGACGCGGAACTCATCGCCCGTCGCGCGGCGATGGAGGCCAAGGGAACGGCTGCCTGGAAGCCCGAGGAAAAGCGCAAGCGCAAGGTGACGACGGCCTTGCGCGCCTATGCGGCGATGGCGACAAGTGCTGCCAAGGGGGCGGTGCGGTACGTGCCGGAATAGGCATCATTCTTCAACGAGGTGGCGATAGATGGATTTCGACCTTGTGGTGCGCGGCGGGACGCTGCCCGACGGCAGGATTGCCGATATCGGCATCGTCGGCGAGACGATCGCGGCGATCGAGCCTGAGCTCAACGTCAGCGCCGGCACGGCAATCGATGCCCGTGGCAATCTGGTCTCCCCGCCTTTCGTCGATCCGCATTTCCATATGGACGCCACGCTTTCGCTCGGCATTCCCCGCATCAATGTCTCGGGCACGTTGCTCGAAGGCATTTCGCTGTGGGGCGAGCTGAAGCCGCTTCTGACCCACGAGGCGGTGCGCGACCGTGCGCTTGCCTATTGCGACTGGGCGGTGTCGATGGGCCTGCTCGCCATCCGCACCCATGTCGATGTCTGCGACGATCGCCTGCTGGCGGTGGAAGCGCTGCTCGACGTGAAGAAGACGGTTGCGCCGTATATCGACCTGCAATTGGTCGCCTTCCCGCAGGACGGGTTTTACCGCTCGCCGACGGCGCGCGACAACACCACCCGCGCGCTCGACATGGGCGTCGATGTCGTCGGCGGCATCCCGCATTTCGAGCGCACCATGGCCGACGGCAAACGCTCCGTCACCGAGCTCTGCGAGATCGCGGCCGAGCGCGGCCTGATGGTCGACCTGCATTGCGACGAGACCGACGATCCGCTGTCGCGCCACGTCGAGCAGCTTGCCTATGAGACGCAGCGGCTTGGATTGCAGGGCAGAGTGGCCGGCTCGCACCTCACCTCGATGCATTCGATGGATAATTACTACGTCTCGAAGCTGCTGCCGCTGATTGCCGAGGCCGGCGTTTCGGCGATCCCCAATCCGCTGATCAACATCATGCTGCAGGGCCGCCACGACACCTTTCCCAAGCGCCGCGGCCTGACGCGGGTCAAGGAAATGCTGGCGCACGGGATCCGCGTCGGCTGGGGCCAGGATTGCGTGCTCGACCCCTGGTATTCGCTGGGCACCGCAGACATGCTCGACGTCGCCTTCATGGGCCTGCATGTCGCGCAGATGTCGAGCCCAGCCGAGATGGCGCGCTGTTTCGACATGGTCACCAACGTCAATGCCGCCATCATGGGTCTCGACCACCTTGGCCTGGCCGTCGGCAAGCGCGCCAGCCTGGTCGTTCTCGATGCCGGCAACCCGCTCGAGGCGCTGCGCCTGCGCCCCGAGCGGCTCTGCGTCATTGCCAAAGGCAAGGTGGTGGCCGAGCGGAGCCGGCAGGACACGCGGCTTTCGATCGCCGGAAGGCCGGGCACCGTGAATCGGCGCCACGCTTAGACCAGCCGATTTCCGGCGCTGGTCTTACCGAATTCTCGATTTTCGCCTCGTCACGGCCGCAGCTAGCGACTACGACGCGGGTCACCGTAGCCACGGCGAGGAACCGGTAACGGAATGGCGCAGCCCGCAGCCCAGAACTCGACGATCAGGAACGTGCTGCTGGCCGGCATCCTGCTGATGCTCGCCGGCGATTTCCTGTTTGCCTTGAACGACGCGATGGGCAAGTGGCTGGTCGCCAGTTTTTCCGTCGGCCAGGTCGTGCTGATCCGCTCGATCGGCGCCTTTTTCATACTCGGGCCGATGATTGCACATCAGGGTGCGGCCAAGCTGTTTCGCATGGAGCGGCCGGAGCTGCAGCTGCTGCGCGTGGTGATGACGACGCTCGACACGGCGCTGTTCTACGCGGCGGTCGTCTATCTGCCGCTCGCCGACGTGATGAGCTTCTACATGGCCGGGCCGATCTATGTGGCGGCGCTGTCGCACTTCTTGCTTGGCGAAAGGGTCGGCTGGCGCCGCTGGGCGGCTATCCTGGTCGGTTTCTGCGGCGTGCTGATCATGCTGAAGCCGTCTTCGGCCGCGTTCTCGCTGTCGTCGATGTTCGCGCTCGCCGGCAGCATTTCCTTTGCCTTCGCCATCATCCTCAACCGGCGACTGCGCGGCACCAGCGACACCTCGCTGGTCACCTGGCAAACCATCGGCACGCTGCTGGTCGGCGCTGCGTTGACCATCGGCAGTTGGAAGACGCCGTCCTCGCTCGATTTCGGCGCCATGCTGCTTCTCGGCATTGTCTCCTGCGGCGCGCATCTGATGATCACCAGGGCATTGAAGCTTGCGCCTGCCTCGACCTTGGCGCCGCTGCATTACAGCCTGCTGTTGTGGGCAGTGGTCTTCGGCCTGGCCTTCTTCGGCGATGTGCCTGGGCCACGCATCCTGGTCGGCTCGGCCGTTGTCGTGCTGGCCGGCCTGTTCATCTTCCACCGCCAGAAGGTGGTCGACACGGTGCCGCCCGAAAACGTGCCGAAGGGTGTGAATTAACCCCGGCGCACCGCCGCGAGATGCCGGGAAAATTCCGGCGTCTCCATCAGTGCCTTGCAGCGCGCGAAGCGGCCGTCGGCGTAGGCGCGGAAATCGTCGACCGGATTGCCGTTGGCAAGCTGGATCAAGCCCCACAGCGTCCACAACAGGTCGCACATCGCCTTGTAGATGACGATGCGACCGCGCTCCGCCGGTGTCGGCTCACCGCCGAAATAGGCCAGCGTCATCTCCTCCTCCTGCGCGGCGTCGAATTGCCCTTCGACGCTGAGGTCGCCGAGGTCCCAGAGCGGATCGTTCATCCCGGAATATTCCCAATCGACGATCCACATCCTGTCGCCGGTATCGAGAAAGTTTTCGCATAGCGGGTCGCAGTGGCAGGCGACGATCGGCAGAGGATGAGCCGCAAGTGCCGAGCGCACGGTTTCCGCTTCGCGGACCACATCGTGGTAGCCGGCAGGCAGGGCGACGTCCTTGGTCGACAGCACTTTCAGATAATCGTCGATCATCGCAAACAGCTCGAAGCGGAAGGGGAACACCGCGCCGGATGTGTGCAGTTTGCGAAAGGCCTTGCCGGCGCGTGCCGGGCTGCCCGGTCGGGTCTTGAATTTTTCCGGCGACATCGTCTCGGCGCCGGCGATGAAGCGGGTCACCAGCACGCCGGTCTCGGCATCGACATGCAGCACTTCCGGGCTGACGCCGGCCTTCGCCGCTTCCCGCGCCGCCACTGCCTCGTTGGCGCGGTTGATGTATTCCTCGGTACCCTTGCCGGGGATACGCAGGCAGAAATCCTTACCCCTGAAGACGAGGTTGGTCAGGCCGCCGAGCCGTTCCAGCGGGCCGTCATAACCGGCCAGCATCGGAATGGCCGCAAGTGCCGCGCGTGCCTGGTCGTCCGCCATGGCTTTCGCTCCTTTTCCAGTCTTTATTGTCGCGACGACGGTTCCACAGTTTTCGCCGTTTGGCTATGATCGGGTCGCAGATCGATACCAGGCGACGGAAAGCGATGACGGACAGCAAACAGCAGAGCGCGCTCGCCGCAGCCTATGCGGCGAAGCGACCGGAAGACGTCGCGGCGCTCTACGACAGCTGGGCCGGCACCTATGACGCCGACATGTCGGCGGCCGGCTATCGCCATCCGACCATCTGCCTTGCCTTGCTGGCCCGCCATCTGCCGCGCGGCGCCGCTCCTCTCCTCGATGCTGGCGCAGGCACCGGGCTCATCGGCGAATGGCTTGCCATCACCGGTTATCCGCAGGTCGAGGCGCTCGACATTTCGGAAGGCATGCTGGCGCAAGCCGCGCGCAAAGGCGTCTATTCGGCCCTTCATTGCCTGGCGCTTGGCGCGCCGCTGCCTTTCGTGGACGATGCCTATGCCGGGATCATCTCAGCCGGCGTCTTCACGTCCGGCCATGTCGGGGCCGAGGGTCTGGACGAGCTGATCCGCATCTGCCGGCCGGGCGGGGTGATCGTGCTGACGGTGAAGAACACGCTGTGGGATGCGGGTTTTGCCGCGCGGATCGCCGAGCTCGAGGCGCAAAGCACCGTCACCCGCGCCGAGGAGACGCCGCCCTATGTCTCGATGCCGGGCGAGGCCGACACCGTGCCCAGCCGGGGGCTGGTGCTCATCGTGAACTGAGGCTGAAACCGGAAGGCTCTACGCCTTCACCTTTGCTCCCGCCGGATCGTAAAGCGGCTCGAGGTGGATCTTAGCCGGCGTCCGTTCCATCGCCACCACCAGCTCGTAATCGCCGGAGGTGAGGAAATCATCGCCGACGCCATCGGCATTGCGCACATAGCCGTAGCCGATGTTCTTGCCGACGGTGTAGCCATAGCCGCCGCTGGTGAGATAACCGACGGCCTCGCCATTGCGCAGGATGGTCTCACGCCCGAGCAGCACGATATCCGGATCATCGACTGTGAAGCCGGCAAAACGTTTCCTGAGCGCCGCGCCGTCGAGCTTTTCAAGCGCCCGCCGGCCGAGGAAATCGGTGTTCTTCCTGAGCTTCACCGCCCAGCCGAGGCCGGCCTCCTGCGGCGTGTCGTTGGGCGTGATATCGGCGCCCCAGGCGCGGTAACCTTTTTCCAGCCGCAGCGATTCCAGCGCCCGATAGCCGACCGGGCGAATGTCGTGGACAGCGCCCGCCGTCATCAGCGCGTCGAAAACCTCGCCCGTCGCCGCGATCGGCGCATGCAGCTCCCAGCCGAGCTCGCCGACATAGGTGACGCGCAGTGCCCGAATGACGTGGCCGGCAATGGCGATCTCGCGAACATGGCCGAACGGAAAGGCGGCGTTCGAGACGTCGGCATCGGTCACCGCTGACAGTACGTCGCGGGCGCGCGGCCCCATCAGCGACAATGTGCCGAACTCCTCGGTGACGTCGGTCAGCGTCACGTCGAACTCGCTGCCGATATGATCGGCAATCCAGGAGAAATCATGCGTGCGGAAACCGGTGCCGGTGACGATGTAGAATTTCTCCTCATCGAGCCTCGCCACGGTCAAATCGGCCTCGATGCCGCCGCGCGTGTTGAGGAGCTGCGTGTAGGTCAGCCGGCCGACCGGCTTGGCAACGTCGTTGGCGCAGATCCAGTCCAGCGCCTTCAGCGCGTCGGCGCCGGTCATTTCGTATTTGGCGAAAGACGACTGGTCGAAAATGCCGATCTTTTCGCGCACGTGGCGGTGCTCGTCGCCGACGGGTGAAAACCAGTTCTGCCGGCCCATCGAATAGACGTCCTTCGGCTCGATGCCTTCCGGCGCGAACCAGTTCGGCCGCTCCCAGCCGAGTTTCGAGCCGAACACGGCGCGATGTTTTTGCAGCCGCTCGTATAAAGGCGAGACGATGCACGGCCGGCCGCTGACATATTCCTCATGCGGGAAGCCGATCGTGTAGTGCTTGCCATAGGCTTCCAGCGTGCGGTCGCCGACCCATTGCCGGTCGCAGTGCAGGTCGGAGAAGCGGCGGATGTCGACCACCCACAGATCGAGCGGCGCCTCGCCATCGACGACCCATTGCGCCAGCACCCAGCCTGCGCCGCCGCCGGACGCGATGCCGAAGGCATTGAAGCCGGCGCCGACGAACATATTGGGGCATTCCGGCGCCACGCCGAGGATGAAATTGCCGTCCGGCGTAAAGCTCTCCGGACCGTTGATCATCTGCTTGACGCCGACATTGGCGAGCGCCGGGACACGCTCGATCGCTTGGCTCATATGCTGCTCGAAATGATCGTAATCATCGTCGAACAGCCGGAACTCCCAATCGTCCGGCACATCGCCGCCCGGCAGACCGGTCGTCCAGGCCTGCGGGTTCGGCTCGTAGCCGCCCATCACCAGCCCGCCGACCTCCTCCTTGAAATAGGTGCGGCGATCGGGGTCGCGAATCGTCGGCGCATCGGTCGCCAAGCCGTCGATCCTCTCGGTGATGATGTACTGGTGCTTCACCGGCTGCAGCGGCACGTTGATGCCGGCGAGCGCACCCACCTGCCGCGCCCATTGCCCGGCGCAGTTCACCACCTTGTCGCAGGCGATATCGCCCTTGCTGGTCTTTACCGCGGTGATGCGGCCGTCTCTCATTTCGAAGCCGGTGACCCGCACCTCCTCGAACAATTTTGCGCCGTGCATGCGCGCGCCCTTGGCCAGCGACTGGGTGATGTCGGAAGGGCTTGCCTGACCGTCGCTGGGCAGCCAAGAAGCGCCGACGAGGTCGCCGGTTTCCAGCAGCGGCCACATTTCCTTGACCTCGGTCGGCGACAGCAGATGCATGTCCATGCCGAAGCTCTTTGCCGTCGTTGCCAGCCGCTTATACTCGGTCCAGCGGTCGGCATTGGTGGCAAGCCGCAGGCAGCCGGTCATCTTCCAGCCGGTGGCAAGGCCGGCTTCGGCTTGCAGCCCTTTGTAGAGATCGACCGAATATTTGAGCACCCGCGTGATCGACGCCGACGAGCGCAGCTGGCCGACCAGCCCGGCAGCATGCCAGGTCGAGCCCGAGGTCAGCTTGCCCTGTTCGAGCAGCACGATTTCGGCCTTGTGGTCGCGCGCCAGATGATAGGCCGTCGAACAGCCGATGATGCCACCGCCGATGACGACGATGCCGGCGTGGGCGGGCAAGGTCATGGCCGCATCCCGTATTTTGTCCTGTAGTTTTCCAGGGCGGCTTCGAGCCGCGCCAGGTTTTCGTCGGCGTAGGCGGCGTAGTCGACGCCGGGCGCATCGAGGTAGAGCTCGGAAACCATGCCCCACATCGCCTCGCGCAGCAGCGACGCGCATTGCATGGCGGCGTGCGAGCGCCGTATCGCTTCGTCCGGCTCCTTCATGAAGTAGGCGGTCAGGAAGGCGAAGGATTCCTCGTCGCTCATGCCGGCATTGGAAGCCGCGCCGGCAAGGTCGAACATCGCGGTGTTGAAGCCGGCATATTCGAAATCGATGAGCCATAGCCTGTGACCGTCATCGATTATGTTAGCCGGCAGAAGATCGTTGTGGCCGAAGACGATCGGCAGCAGTTTTTGCGCGCGCTCGAGCTCGTCCGCCAGCGTCAGCAGGCGTGGCAATTCGCCCAGCTTGCGGCTGCCGCCTTCCTCCAGCGTGCGCGCATAGTCGCGAATGACGTGGAATACCCAGAACATGAAGCCGGCGCCGGAGACATGACCGGGCATCTCCCGGTGGAAACCGCGCAGCAACGCGGCGACGCGGCCGAGATCGGCGCGCACGTCTTGCGCGACATAGGCCTTGGCGCCGAGATACTCCGTCACCATGACGCCGGGTCCGGTGTAGCGGACGGCCGGAGCGAAGCCTGCCGCGTGTGCTGCCCGCGCGGTCATCATCTCGCGCTCGCGAAAGACATGGTGGAACGGATAGTCCTGCCCGATGCGCACGACGTGCCGCCCGGCCGCGTCCTTGACCAGGTAATTGGCATTGCTCAACCCGCCCGGCAGCGGCGCAATGTCGATGCTGCCGGTCCAGCAAGGCAGCGCGCGGATGCGGTCTTCGACAGTCACGATCTCGTCCAACATTGGGTCAATTTTCCACGCATGTCATGGCTGGCCAGCGATGACAATCGGACGGAGGAATGGAGGCAACGCGAAGATCTCGTCGGTGCAGATCTCGGGATCGGTATCCCGCACCGCACCGACGAGCCCCTTTGTGCCGGGTTCTTCGACGCCGGCATCCGCCCCCGCGGATCCTAATTTTCGGTTCCCTCGCACCCGAGGATTTCCCAGGCGTTCAGGCAAGCAATTTTTCGTGCGGCTCAGCCGTCGGCCTCCGTTCCGAGCCTGTCACAGCGATAATGTCGCGCCAGGCTGGAGACGTTGTCAACGCGAAATTGTGGTGTTTTCTGCTTTTTTGCCCGAATTTTGCGAAATATCTTGGAGTAAGTGGCATTTATGCCGTAGAAACGGTCAATGGTGCAACAATTCGACCGGTTGGAACCGATGGGCCACTCGAAGCGGCATGGCGAAATCCTGCGCCTCCTCAAGGAGGAAGGCACCGTCACCATTGCCAGCCTGGCTGACCGGCTGGGCGTCTCGCTGGAGACGGTACGCCGCGATGTCAAGCCACTGACCAGCGATGGTTCCATCCTCAAGATGCATGGCGCCGTCGGCCTGCCGTCGATTGCCGGCGAAGCGCCGTTCGAGCGGCGCATGCGTGAGAACGCCGATGCCAAGCGGGCAATTGCCCGCATGGTCGCTGCCACCATCCGCGACGGCGAGTCGATCATGCTCGACACCGGCACGACCACGAGCTTCCTGGCCCGCGAGCTGCTCGGCCACCGGCGGCTGACGGTCGTCACCAATTCCTCCGACATCGCCCGCACGCTGGCCACCGTCAACGGCAACAAGGTCTATATGGCCGGCGGCGAGCTGCGCAGCGATTCCGGTGCTGCTTTCGGCGTCTCAGCCATCGAATTCGTCAGCCGCTTCTCCGTCAGCCACGCGGTGATTTCGACCGGCGCGGTCGATGCCATCACGGGTGTCATGGACTATGACCTCGAAGAGGCTGAGTTCGCCCGCATGGTGCTGTCGCGCGGCCAGCGTTCGCTTGTCGTCACCGACCACAGCAAATTCGGCCGGCAGGGTCTGGTTCAGGTCTGCGGCTTCGACGGCTTTTCCGAACTCGCGACCGACCGTCCGCCGCCGCATGACATCGCCGCCGCCCTTGCCCAGGCCGGCGCGCGGCTCAGCATTGCGGATGGCGGAAGCGAGGACTGATCTCTATCGGGAGAACGGCACCAGCACCCACTTCCCAGCGCCGCCTCTGCCGTGTTTAGTCCGGCCATGGCTTTCACCATCCGCCAATTGCAGTTCTTCATCGCCGTCGCCGAGCAAGGCACGGTGTCGGGCGCCGCCCAGAATCTGTCGATCTCGCAATCCTCGGTCACCGAGGCGATCAAGGAGCTGGAGCACGATCTCGGCGTCGAGCTGTTCGAGCGCCACCCGCGCGGGCTGAACATCACCCACAAGGGCCACCAGTTCCTGCGCCATGCGAGGAAGATCCTTGCCGACGTTTCCGATGCGCGCCGCGCCTTCTTCGGCGAACAGATCGCGGCAAGCGGGCGGCTGCAACTTGGCGTCACCTCGCTGGTCGCCGGCTATGTGCTGTCCGATCTTCTTGCCCGCTACCGCCGCGCCTATCCGGGTGTCGAGGTCTCGGCGATCGAGGACAATGGCGACTATCTCGAGCACCTGTTGATCGGCGGCAAGCTCGACATTGCGGTCATGGTCACCTCGAACCTGCGCGACCGCACCGCGCTGCAGTCCGAAATCCTCGAAGTCTCGGCCTACCGGCTGTGGCTGCCGCTCGGCCATCCGTTGGCCGGTGCCGACATCATCGGCATCGGCGATATCGCCTCGGAACCGCTGATCATGCTGACCGTCGACGAGATCGAGGAGAATACCGGAAAGCTGCTGACGGCGATCGGCGCCAAACCGCACGTCGCATTCCGCACCCGCTCGGTCGAAGCGGTGCGCAGTCTCGTCGCCACCGGCGCCGGCGTGGCGCTGCTGCCGGACCTCGTCTACCGGCCATGGTCGCTGGAAGGCGACCGCATCGAATCGCGCGATATTTCGGGATCGTTGCCGGTCGTCCAGGTCGGCATGGTCTGGCGGCGCGGCTCCGGCCTGCCGCAGGCGGCGCGCGACTTCATCGGACTTGCCCAGTCGCAGCGCATGGTGCGCCAACGGCCCGAGAAGATCGGCCGGTGATGTATCGGAAAAACCGATATCGGCTTTCTGATAAATGAATTTGCGAAACCGGAAATTTCGCAGCACTTTTGAGCCAGGGAACAAAGCTGCCGCAGGAGCACGGCCCCTTAGAGCCGCGCATCCAACGTTTGAACGGGCGCATGACCTTTTCCGAAAACCGAAACCGGTTTCGAGGTCATGCAAAATGGGAGATCGACGATGAATTCATTGCTGAAATCATGCACTGCCTTGACGGTCGCGCTGACCTTCTCCGGCCAGGCCATCGCCCAGGTCAAGGAGCTGGGCAAGGGTGAAGGCGAGGTCAATATCGTCGCCTGGCCGGGCTATATCGAGCGCGGCGAAACCGACAAGGGCTATGATTGGGTCACCTCGTTCGAGAAGGAAACCGGCTGCAAGGTCAACGTCAAGACCGCCAACACCTCCGACGAGATGGTTTCGTTGATGAACGAAGGCGGTTTCGACCTTGTCACTGCCTCGGGCGACGCCTCGCTGCGCCTGGTTGCGGGCAAGCGCGTCCAGCCGATCAACACCGACCTCATCCCGAGCTGGAAGACGGTCGACGACCGGCTGAAGGATGCGCCCTGGTTCACCGTCGGCGGTGTCCATTACGGCGTGCCGTACCAATGGGGGCCGAATGTGCTGATGTACAACACCGAAGTGTTCAAGGAGGCGCCGAAGAGCTGGAACATCGTGTTCGAGGAAATGAAGCTACCCGACGGCAAGTCGAACAAGGGCCGCGTCCAGGCCTATGACGGGCCGATCCACATTGCTGATGCCGCCAACTACCTGATGGCCCACAAGCCGGAGCTCGGCATCAAGGATCCGTACGAACTGACTGAGGACCAGTACAAGGCTGCGCTCGACCTGCTGCGCGTCCAGCGTACGCTGGTCGGACGCTACTGGCATGACGCTGCCATCCAGGTCGACGATTTCCAGAACGAAGGCGTCGTCGCCTCCGGTTCATGGCCCTATCAGGTCAACACGCTGATCGCGGCCAAGAAGCCGGTCGCCTCGACCATTCCCGAGGAGGGCGTCACCGGCTGGGCCGACACCACCATGATGGAGGCCGATGCGGCCCACCCGAACTGCGCCTACATGTGGATTGAGCATTCGCTGTCGCCGAAAGTGCAGGGCGACGTCTCCGCCTGGTTCGGCTCGCTGCCGGTGGTGCCCGCCGCCTGCAAGGGCAACGAACTGCTCGGCGAAGAGGGCTGCAAGACCAACGGCTACGACAATTTCGACAAGATCAAGTTCTGGAAGACGCCGGTCTCGAAATGCGCCACCCAGAACGACCAGTGCGTGCCCTATTACCGCTGGGTGTCGGACTATATCGGCGTCATCGGCGGACGGTGAGTTCGTCTCACCTACGAAGCTCGGCGCTGCCCCTCACCCTTACCCTCTCCCCGTGAAGAACGGGGGGGTCGCCAGCGTTGGAGCGCCTCCCTTCTCCCCGTCCACTACGGGAGAAGGTGCCGGCAGGCGGATGAGGGGCAGCGCTACCCTGAATTTGATGAGCCTGACAGATCAGGACAACCCATGACTTCCGCCGTCTCTTTCCAAAAAGTCTCCCGCCATTTCGGCAGCGTGCGTGCCGTCGACGCGGTCGATCTCGACATCGTGCCGGGCGAGTTCTTCGCCATGCTCGGGCCTTCCGGCTCGGGCAAGACGACGTGCCTGCGCCTCATCGCCGGGTTCGAGCAGCCGACGGCGGGCTCGATCTCGATCTTCGGCGAACGCGCCGAGGGCGTGCCGCCCTATCGCCGCAACGTCAACACCGTGTTCCAGGATTATGCGCTGTTCCCGCATCTCAACGTGCTCGACAACGTCGCCTATGGGCTGATGGTCAAGGGCGTCGGCAGACCGGAGCGGCAAAAGGCGGCGGAAGAGGCGCTGGCGCTGGTGCGGCTTCCCGGCTACGGCGCGCGTCGCCCTGGCCAGCTTTCCGGCGGCCAGCGCCAGCGCGTCGCGCTCGCCCGTGCGCTGGTCAACCAGCCCAAGGTGCTGTTGCTCGACGAGCCGCTCGGCGCGCTCGACCTCAAGCTTCGCGAGAACATGCAGGAGGAGTTGAAATCGCTGCAGAAGGCGCTCGGCATCACCTTCGTGTTCGTCACCCATGACCAGGGCGAGGCGCTGTCGATGGCCGATCGCGTCGCCGTCTTCAACGACGGCAAGATCATGCAGATCGGCACGCCGGAAGACATCTACCAGCGCCCCAAGACCCGCTTCGTCGCCGATTTCGTCGGCTCGTCCAACGTACTGCCGCCGGATTTCGTCCAGCGCTATGCCGGCCAGCATCGCTGGGGCAGCCTGCGCCCTGAATCCATTCGCATCGGCCGGGCGGCCAAGGGCGACGGCGTTGCGGCTCGCCTGGTGTCGACCAACTATCTCGGCGCGACGATAAGACTGGCGCTCGATGCCGAAGGCTTGCGGCTGCATGCCATCGTGCCGGCGGGTGCTGCCTTGCCCCGGGAAGGCGAGGCGGTGGTGCTCACCTTCAACCGCGAGCATTTGCATCTGATGGACGAGCTGGGATGAGCCTGGACGCCGCCATGCCGCGGGCCACGACCCCCGCCATCCTGCCGGGAAGCGGCGGCCTGCGCGGCGCGCTCTCCGACCTCTTCTGGCGCCGGCCCCAACTCCTGCTTCTGCTCATGCTGCTGCCGCCGGTTCTTTGGCTCGGCATCGTCTATATCGGCTCGCTGTTCGCGCTGCTTTTGCAGAGCTTCTTCTCGATCGACGAGTTCTCCGGCCTCATCAACCGCGAGTTCACGCTGAAGACTTATGGCGACCTGCTGCAGGCCGCCAATCTCGACATCATCCTGCGCACGGTGACGATGGCGGCGCTGGTGACGTTTGCGTCGGCGGTCATTGCCTTTCCCATCGCCTATTACGCGGCGCGCTATGCGCGCGGCCGTTGGAAGGCGTTGTTTTATCTCGGCGTCATGCTGCCGCTGTGGTCGAGCTACCTGGTCAAGATCTATGCCTGGAAGCTGATCCTCGCCAAGGAAGGCATCCTGACGTGGCTGCTGGCCAAATTGCATCTTCTGTGGCTGCTTGATGCCTGGCTGTCGCTGCCGATCGTCGGCGGCAACTCGCTGTCGGTATCGTCCACCGGCACCTTCATCGTCTTTGTCTATGTCTGGCTGCCGTTCATGATCCTGCCGGTGCAGGCGGCCCTCGAGCGCGTGCCGGGCAATCTGGTCGAGGCTTCTTCCGATCTCGGCGCGTCACCCGGCCAGACCTTCCGCAACGTGCTGTTCCCGCTGGCATTGCCGGGTATCGTCGCCGGTTCGATCTTCACCTTCTCGCTGACGCTCGGCGACTACATCATTCCGCAGATCATCGGCACCTCGCGGCTGTTCATCGGCCAGGCCGTCTATTCGCAGCAGGGCACCGCCGGCAACATCCCGCTCGCCGCCGCCTTCACTGTGGTGCCGATCGTCATCATGGGCTTCTATCTCTGGGGCGCCAAGCGCATGGGGGCCTTCGATGCGCTCTGACCGCGGCCAATCCGCGCCGATCGGCCTGAAGCTCGCTGCCACCGGGGGCCTGCTTTTCCTGCATTTGCCGATTCTGCTGATCTTCGTCTATGCCTTCACCACCGAGGAGAAGAGCTTCGTCTGGCCGCCGCCGGGCCTGACCACGCAATGGTTCGCCATCACCTGGAACCGCCCCGACGTCTGGCAGGCGCTGTCGCTGTCTGTACGGGTCGCGGCGATCTCGACCGCCATCGCGCTGGTCCTCGGCACGCTGTGCGCCGCCGCCGTGTCCCGCACAAAATTCTTCGGCCGCGAAACCATCTCGCTGCTGGTGATCCTGCCGATCGCGCTGCCCGGCATCATCACCGGCATCGCGCTGCGCTCGGCGTTCGCGCTGGCCGAAATCCCGTTCTCGTTCTGGACGATCGTGCTCGGCCACGCCACCTTCTGCGTGGTCGTCGTCTACAACAATGCGGTCGCCCGTTTCCGCCGCACGTCCGGCTCGATGATCGAGGCGTCGATGGACCTCGGCGCCGACGGTTTCCAGACCTTTCGGCATGTCGTGCTGCCCAACATCGCAACCGCGCTGCTGGCCGGCGGCATGCTGGCCTTTGCGCTGTCCTTCGACGAGGTCATCGTCACCACCTTCACCGCCGGCCAGCAGCAAACGGTGCCGATCTGGATGCTCGAAGAGTTGATCCGTCCGCGCCAGCGTCCGGTCACCAATGTCGTGGCGATGGTCGTGGTGCTGGTGACGCTGCTTCCCATCCTCGCTGCCTATTACCTGACCCGCGACGGCGACCAGATCGCCGGTTCGGGCAAATGATCTCGTTCATAAGGGAGAGACTTCCATGGACACGCAGATGCTGATCGGCTCGAAATTCGAAAAAGGCACCGAGACCGAGGAACCGATCCTCAACCCGAAGACCGGGGCGACCATCGTCAACCTGCCCGAGGCCAGCCCGGCGCAGATCGAGGCAGCAGTGCTTGCCGCGGAAAAAGCGTTCGTCACCTGGTCCCGCACAACACCGGCGCAGCGCGCCGGCTATCTCCTGAAGATCGCCGATCGCATCGAGGCCGCGGCAAAGGATTTCGCGACGCTCGAGGCGCTGAACTGCGGCAAGCCGATCAATGCCGTGCTCAATGACGAGATCCCGGCGATCGTCGACTGCTACCGCTTCTTTGCCGGTGCGGTCCGCTCGATGCCCGGCCAGGTCGCCGGCGAATACATTCCCGGCCACACCTCGATGGTCCGCCGCGACGCCATCGGCGTTGTCGCGTCGATTGCGCCGTGGAACTATCCGCTGATGATGATGGCCTGGAAGCTGGCGCCGGCGATTGGCGGCGGCAACACCGTCGTCTTCAAGCCGTCGGAACAGACGCCGCTGACCGCGCTGAAGCTTGCGAAAATCCTTGCCGAGATCCTGCCGGAAGGCGTCGTCAACGTCGTGCTCGGCCGCGGCGACAGTGTCGGCAACACGCTGATCAACCACCCGAAGGTCAACATGATCTCGATCACCGGCGACGTCGCCACTGGCAAGAAGGTGCTGCAGGCCGCAGCCAAATCGGTCAAGCGCACACATCTCGAGCTCGGTGGCAAGGCGCCCGTCATCGTCTTCGACGACGCCGATCTCGGTGCGGTGGTCAACGGTCTGCGCGCCTTTGGCTATTACAATGCCGGCCAGGACTGCACCGCCGCCTGCCGCATCTATGCCGGCAGGAAGATCTACGACAAGCTCGTCGCCGACCTCTCCGCTGCGGTCTCGACCATCAAGTATGATCGCCCCGACGACACCGAGAACGAAATCGGCCCGCTGATCTCGCGCCGCCAGCGTGATCGCGTCTCGAGCTTCGTCGAGCGCGCCTCGGAGCTCAAGCACATCGAGATCACCACTGGCGGCAAGCCGGGCGAAGGCTCCGGCTTTTTCTATCAGCCGACCGTCGTCGCCGGCGCGCTGCAGGAGGACGAGATCGTGCGCCGCGAAGTGTTCGGCCCGGTGGTCTCGGTCACCCGCTTTTCCGAAGTCGACGAAGCGGTGAACTGGGCCAATGACTCTGACTACGGCCTGGCGTCGTCGGTGTGGACCAAGGACGTTTCGCGGGCCATGGCGACGGCGGCCCGGTTGCAATATGGCTGCACCTGGATCAACACCCATTTCATGCTGACCAACGAGATGCCGCATGGCGGACTGAAACAATCCGGCTACGGCAAGGACATGTCGCTCTATGCGCTGGAGGATTACACAGCCGTCCGCCACGTCATGATTGCGCACGGATAGCGCCCTCGGGGAGACGGGCCTATTCTTCCGCCTCGTCCGTCCCGTCCGCCGCCGGCGCCACCAGCAGCACGGTGGCGCCGAGGAGCGCGGCGATGAAGGAGCCGGCGAGGATGCCGACCTTGACCGCGTCCTGCAGAGCGACGTCGCTGGCGAAGGCGAGCAGGCCGATGAACAGGCTCATGGTGAAGCCGATGCCGCAGAGCAGCGAAATGCCGATCATGTGCAGCCAGCCGGCATTGACCGGCAGATCGGCGAAGCCGAGCCGGATGGCAAGCGCAGAAGACCCGAACACGCCGACCAGCTTGCCGGCGACGAGGCCGGCGGCGACGCCGAGCGTCAGCGGCTCGGCCAGGGCGGCAGCGCTGAGACCGCCGAGCGAGACGCCGGCGTTGGCAAAGCCGAAAATCGGGATGACGAAAAAGGCGACGACTTTGTGCAGGCCGTGTTCGAGCCGGTGCAGCGGCGAATGGTCGAGATCGTGGCCGCTGCCCGGCGATATCTTCAATGGAATGGTGAGGGCCAGCGCGACGCCGGCAAGCGTCGCATGGACGCCCGATTTGAGCACCAAAACCCACAGAACGATGCCGAGCAAGACGTACGGCAGCAGCGTCAGCACCCGTATGCGGTTGAGCACCACCAGCAGCGCGATGACCGCGAAGGCGGCGCCGAGATAGGCGAGCGACAGGCCGCTGGTATAGAACACCGCAATGATGAGCACGGCGCCGAGATCGTCGATGATGGCGAGCGCGGTGAGGAATATCTTCAGCGAGCCCGGCACGCGGCTGCCGAGCAGCGACAGCACGCCGAGCGCAAAGGCGATATCGGTGGCGGTCGGGATCGCCCAGCCGGACAGAGCGGCTTCATTGTTGCGGTTGATGGCGACGTAGACCAGTGCCGGCACCGCCATGCCGCCGGCGGCGGCGATGCCGGGCAGCACGCGGCGCGGCCAGGTCGAGAGCTGGCCGTCGAGCATCTCGCGCTTGATCTCGAGGCCGACCAGCAGGAAGAACACCGCCATCAGGCCGTCATTGATCCAGTGCGAGACGCTGAGCGGTCCGAGATAGGCGTGGAGGGCGGAGAAATAAGCCTCGCCCAGCGGCGAATTGGCGACGATCAGGGCCAGGGCCGCCGCAGCCATCAGGATGAGGCCGCCGGCCGCCTCGCTGTCGAGGAATTCGCGCAGCATGGAGACCAGCCGCTTTTCGTCCTGCATGTCGCCTCCGTCGTATCAGCGGCAAGGTCCGACACCGCCAAGCGATGATGCGCAAACAGCGCTGGCCGGGCAAGCCTGCAGTCAGAGCCTTTTAGCGCGGCGCGCGCTTGGCGAGGATACGCTGCAGCGTGCGGCGATGCATGTTCAGCCGGCGCGCGGTTTCCGAGACGTTGCGGTCGCACATTTCATAGACGCGCTGGATGTGCTCCCAGCGTACCCGGTCGGCCGACATCGGATTTTCGGGCGGTGCTGCGCGTTCGCCCGCCGTGCGGGTCAGGGCTGCAAAGATGTCGTCGGCGTCGGCCGGCTTCGACAGATAGTCGATAGCGCCGAGCTTCACCGCCGTCACCGCGGTGGCGATGTTGCCGTAGCCAGTGAGGATGATGGCGCGGGCATCGTCGCGCTTCTCGCGGATCGCGGCGACGACGTCGAGGCCGTTGCCGTCGGCCAGCCGCATGTCGACCACCGCATAGGCCGGCGGATTGGCGCGCGCCTTGGCAACCGCTTCCTCGACGCTCTCTGCCGTCTCGACGACAAAACCCCTGGTTTCCATGGCGCGGGCAAGCCGCGTCAGGAACGGCTTGTCGTCGTCGACGATCAGCAGCGAGGTGTCCTCGCCTTCGACCATTGCGCCAATCGTTTCGTCAGTACTCATCGTGCTGAAAATCCTGCTGCCTGATTTTTACGCAAATATAGTTTCGCAACGCTATTGTCCAATTTAGGCCGTGTCGAACATGGTGGCCGAAGCCTGCTCGGGATTGAGGAAGACGCTGCGCGGCCACGATATCTGCACGATAGCGCCCTCGCCGGGCTCGCTCGAATTGCGGAAATCGAGCGTCGCGCCGGAGCGTTCGAGCAAGGTCTTGGCGATGAATAGGCCGAGGCCGAGGCCGCCGCCGGCTTCGGTGCCTTGTCGCGTTGACATATAGGGTTCGCCGATGCGGTCGATGATCTCGGGCGGAAAGCCCGGCCCGTCGTCGATGATCGTGAAGCTGACAACGGCCTCGGTCCAGCTCCAGCGCACGGTGACATTCTTGCGGGCGAAGTCGACGGCGTTCTCGACCAGATTGCCGAGGCCGTAGATGACGCCGGGATTGCGCCGGCCCACCGGTTCCGGGCCGATGCGCTCGCCCGGCCGAAGCTTGATCGAAATGCCGAAATCGCGGTGCGGCGCCGTCACCTCTTCGACCAGCGAGGTCAGCGGCAGGCGCGAGAGGTGCACCTCGCTCTCGGAGGAAAGGCTGGTCAGGCGCTTCAGGATTTCGCGGCAGCGCTCGCTCTGCGAACGCAGCAGCTTCACGTCCTCGCCATATTTCGGATCTTGGCCAAGCGCCTTCTCCATCTCCTTGGCGACAAGCGCGATCGTGGCGAGCGGCGTGCCGAGCTCGTGCGCGGCGGCGGCGGCGAGGCCGTCGAGGGCCGAGAGATGCTGCTCTCGCTGCAGCACCAGTTCGGTGGCGGCAAGCGCGTTGGCAAGCAGCCGCGCCTCCTCGGCCACCCGGAAGGCATAGATCGCGGTAAAGGCGATGGAGCAGAACACCGCCATCCACATGCCGGCGACATAGATGAACGGCATCGCCAATGGCGCGCCCTCATGCCAGGGCAGCGGCAGGTGGTAAAAGACCAGCAGCGTCGCCGCCACGATCACCAGCGCGCCGAGCATGGCGGTCAGCCGCAGCGGCAGCGACGTCGCCGAGACGACGACGGGCACGGTCATCAGCAGCGAAAACGGATTGGTGAGACCGCCGGTCATGTAGAGCAGGCCGGCAAGCTGCAGGCTGTCGAAGGTCAGGATGGCAAAGGCCGAGAGCGGGGTAAGCCGATGCGCCGCCGGATAGCGGAAGGTCAGCAAAAGGTTCATCCAGGCCGAACAAGCGATCAGCGCAAAACACATGCTGACCGGCAGCGGAAATTTCAGCCCGTAAGCGACGACAAGCACGGTCAGGCTCTGGCCGACGATGGCAAGCCAGCGCAACCTGATCAGCGTGTTGAGGCGCAGCCGCTGGCTTTGCTGGAAGTCGGGTGCGTGCAGGATGTTTATCATGGCCAATGATTATAGAGGGGAAACAGCCGGAGGTCTTTTCCGAAAAAGCGCCGAAGCTGGCCTTCCGTTCGGGATAACAGTCCGGGAATCATTAGGTACCGCGCGGTTTGGCGCGGCTCGTGGCGGCGGCGAGAAGCGGGTTCTCCGGCCAGACATGCCTGGGATAGCGGCCGCGCATGTCTGTCCGCACATCGGCCCAGGAGCCGCGCCAGAACCCGGGCAGGTCGCGCGTCGTCTGGATCGGCCGGTGCGCCGGTGACAGCAATTCGAGCGTCAGCGGCACAGTGCCGTTGGCGATCGCGGGATGCCGGTCGAGGCCGAACAGCTCCTGCACGCGGATTGCCAGTACCGGCCATTCGCCTTCATAGCGGATCGGCAGCCGACTGCCCGACGGCGCGTCGAAATGGGTCGGCGCCAATGTGTCGATCTTGCGCTGCAATTCGTGCGGTACCAGCGTCATCAGGCCTTGCGAAAGCACGCTGGGATCGATCGCGGCAAAGGATGCGGCACCGGAAAGGAACGGCAGCAGCCAGTCGTCGAGGCGCTCGACGAGCGCCGCATCGGAGACATCGGGCCATGGCGCACCGAGGCCGCGATGCAGCCAGCCGAGCCGCTGCCGCAACGTCTCCGCTTCCCTGCTCCACGGCAGCAGCGACAGGCCGTGTTCGCGCAAGGCGTCGAGAATGGCGCTGTCTGCGTCGGCACCGGTCGGCGCCGGCAGCATGCGTTCGGACAACGTGATGGCGCCGAGCCGAACCGTTTCGCGCACCCGCACCGCGCGCCTATCGCGGTCGAAGCTCACCTCGCGGCGAGTCTCGATCTTTTCCGCCAGCGCGGTGCGGATGTCGGCCTCGTCGAGCGCCGCCGCCGCGGTGATGCGGGCGTTCTGCGCCTTACCCTGCAGATCGGCGACGACGAGCCAGGTCTCGCCGGCCAGCGGGTCGGAGGCGTCGAGCATGGCGCCGGAGCCGTTGGCAAGCACGAAGCGGCCACGCTCGCCGCGAGCTTTAGCGACCCGGTCCGGCCAGGCATGGATGAGGAGAGCGCCGGCGGTGCTGCCCTCTCCCTTGAGGGGAGGGTCGATCCGCGTAGCGGACCGGGGTGGGGTCGGTTCGGGCACGCCATCGGCGACCCCGCCGCGTCTCCCTCGTCTCGCTGCGCTCGGCTCGCTCGCCGACCCTCCCGTCGAGGGGGAGGGTGAAGCCTGCTTTGCCAACCTCTCGGCCAGCTGCCGGGCAGCGGTGGCACGCGGCGATCTTTCGGCATGAAAGCGCATCAGCCGCCGTTCGAGATCGGCACCATCGCCGCCAAGGCCGCGCTCGGTGAGCAGCATGGCCAGCATCGCCGCCTCGAGCGCCTGGCCGGTCCTTGCCGCCTCGGCGACCATGTGGGCGAGCCGGACCGGCAGAGCCAGCTTGCGCACCGCGGCACCGGCCTCCGTCAAGCGCCCTGCCGCATCGACGGCATCGAGCGCGCGCAGCAGCGCCCTTGCCTCGTTGAGCGCCGGAGCCGGCGGGGGGTCGAGGAAGGACAGGCTCGTCGGATCGGCAACGCCGAACGCCGCGCAATCGAGCAACAGGCCGGAGAGATCGGCTTCGAGGATTTCCGGCGGCGTGAAGGCCGGCAGTGCCGCGGTCTGCTCGGCCCGCCACAGCCGGATGGCGACGCCCGGCTGTGTGCGCCCGGCACGGCCGGCGCGCTGGTCGGCGGAAGCGCGGGAAGCACGCACCGTCTCCAGTCGCGTCAGGCCGCTGGCCGGCTCATAGCGCGGCAGCCGCGACAGGCCGGAATCGATGACGACGCGCACGCCGTCGATAGTGATCGAGGTTTCGGCGATCGACGTCGCCAGCACCACCTTGCGGCGGCCGGGCGGCGCCGGCTTGATCGCCGCGTCCTGCGCCTTGTTGTCGAGCATGCCATAGAGCGGCACGATGTCGGTGTCGGCGCCGACCTTGCCCGCCAGCCGCTCGGCGGTGCGCTCGATCTCGCGCTGGCCAGGCAGGAAGGCAAGCACGCTGCCCTCCTCCCCGGCAAGCGCCGAGCGGATCGCCCTTGCCATGGCATCCTCGATGGTGACGCCGGCCGGCCGCTCGTCATAGCGGATGTCGACCGGAAAGGCGCGGCCTGCGCTCTCGATCACCGGCGCGCCGGACAGCAATTTTGCGACACGCGCACCGTCGAGCGTCGCCGACATCACCAGCAATCTGAGGTCGGGCCTCAGCGCACTTTGCACGTCGAGCGCCAGCGCCAGCCCGAAATCGCCGTCGAGCGAGCGTTCGTGGAACTCGTCGAACAACACCGCCGCGACACCGGGCAGCTCGGGATCGTCGAGGATCATGCGGGACAGCACGCCTTCGGTGACGACGAGAATCCTGGTCTTTGCGGAAGTGCGGTTTTCCATGCGCATGGCATAGCCGACGGTTTCACCGGGCTCTTGGCCGAGCAATTCGGCCATGCGGCGGGCGGCAGCGCGGGCGGCGAGGCGGCGCGGCTCGAGCAGAATGATTTTTCCGGCGCCGAGCCATTCAGCGTCGAGCAGCGCCAGTGGAACCAGCGTCGTCTTGCCGGCACCGGGCGGCGCCACCAGCACGGCGCTATTGCCATGGCCGAGCGCTTCATTGAGCGCCGGCAAGGCAGCGGAGACCGGCAGGTCCGGCAAAGGTTTTGTGGTCATTGTCCCAAGGATGTGCAGCCAGTTGGCAGCGACCGCATATCAGCGGTGGCGGTCGCGGCGCAACCTCGGCGCCGACTCAAAGCCTGGTCCGCGAAAACGGGTTCCAGCGCACGGTGCCGAGCCGCACCTCCTCGCGCACCATCGTCAGCAGACCGGAACCGCCGACCACGGCCAAGCCGACCAGCGACAGAAAATCCGGATATTCCCTGAAGAACAGCGCACCTAGAACCACCGCCCAGACGATTTGCGAATAATGCGTTGGCGCGATGCGGTTGGCCGGCGCGTATTTGACCGCCAGCAGATGCAGCAACTGACCGCCGGCGGTAAAGGCGCCGGCCAGCACCAGCCACGCCCATTGCCTGCCATCCGGCAGCGAGAACGAGGTAGCCGCCGCACCGACGCCGTTGAAGAGCAGGCCGTAGCCGATCAGCACGCCGAGCATCGTCGTGCGCTTTTCCTGCGCGGCGAGCGAACGCATCAGGATGACATTGGTAGCGGCCAGGAAGGCGATGATGAACGCCGCCAGATGACCAAGATGCAACTCGCGAAATCCCGGCCTGACGACCAGCATGACCCCGGCAAAGCCCGCGACCACCGCCAGCCACCGCCACGGGCCGACCTTCTCCTTGAGGACCAGCGTGGCCAGGATGGTGACGAACAGCGGCGCCAGGAAGATCAGCGCATAAACTTCTGCCAGCGGTATGGTGGTGAAGGCGTAGACGCTGAGCACGCCGGAGGCGATGCCGGCCCAGGCGCGGGCCTGCACCGCCCAGGGCCGGGTCGTGCGCCAGAAATCGCGCCAGCGCTCGCCTGGCGGCCTGGCAAAGAGCAGAAAGCAGCCGGCAAACAATGTCGAGAAGAAGCCGATCTCGAAGACGTTGAACTGCCCGCCGAGGCTTTTGACAACCGCGTCGCTGCACGAATAGCTTGCATAGGCGATGAGAGCGAGCAGAATTCCGTTGGGCACGTTTTTCCAGTTCCGGGAGAGATGAGAGTGAAGATACTGGCGCTTGGCGCGCATCCGGACGACATCGAGATCTTCATGTTCGGTACGATGGCCGCCTATGCCGCGCAAGGCGCAGAACTCTTTTTTGCCATAGCCACGGATGGCGCCAGGGGCGGCTATGGCGATCCGGCCGCGCTTGGCCGCACGCGCCGCAAAGAGGCGACGGCGGCGGCCGGTCTGCTTGGCGTGATGCCGCGCTTCCTCGACTTTCCCGATGGCGCGCTGGTGGCGGACGCCGCCCTGATCGGGGCGCTGAAAGCACTGATCGGCGAGATTGGGCCGGATCTGGCGATTACCCATGCGCCGAACGACTATCATGGCGACCACCGCGCGCTGTCGGACGGCGTGCGCATCGCCGCGTCATTCTCGGTGCCGGTACTGCATGCCGACACGCTCGGCGGCACCGGGTTTTCGCCGACGCACTACGTCGATGCCTCCAGGCATTTCGATCTCAAGGCGGAGGCGATCCGGGCGCATCAGTCGCAGGATCCCGAGCGCTTCGTCGACGCGGCGCGCACGCAGAACGCCTTTCGCGCCGGCCAATGCAACGGCACAGCCGGAGCGTTCGCCGAGGCTTTTCGCTTCGAGCCGGTCTTCCCCTTTGCCGACATCCGCGCCCTGCTGCCGCCGCCCCCAGCGATCCGTCCGGTGACGATCAGCAACAAGACGGTGACATAGGCAGGCCGCCGCAACTCCCACATTGCTCCCCGATTCGACATGCTGCGGTGCAGCAACGAATTCGCTTGCCTTGTTTAGTAAAAATTGCATCACTAAACAAATTACTAAACATCCGACGCATTGCCGCGCCGTTGTGTTTAGGCCCCGGAGGAGGGGTTCAGCGGGCTCTTGAAACCGTCATCCGGACGCGTTTCGCAAATGGGAGGAAGGCATGAAATCGACCTTGAAACTGGCGTTGGGACTGGCATCGACACTCCTCGCGTCGACAGCCGTTTCGAACGTCGCGCAGGCAGAAGATCTGACGCTTTGCTGGGCAGCCTGGGACCCGGCCAACGCGCTTGTGGAATTGTCCAAGGACTTCACCAAGGAAACCGGCATCGGCATGAAATTCGAATTCGTGCCGTGGACCAATTATGCCGACCGCTTTCTCAACGAACTGAATTCGCACGGCAAGCTATGCGACCTGATCATCGGCGACAGCCAGTGGATCGGCGGTGCCGCCGAGAACGGCCACTACGTCAAGCTGAACGACTTCTTCGACAAGGAGAAGATCAGCATGGACGATTTTGTGCCGGCGACCGTCGTCGGCTACTCGGAATGGCCGAAGAACTCGCCGAATTACTGGGCGCTGCCGGCTATGGGCGACGTCGTCGGCTGGACTTACCGCAAGGACTGGTTCTCCAAGCCGGAGCTGCAGAAGGAATTCAAGGAAAAGTACGGCTGGGATCTTGGCCCGCCGACGACTTTCGACCAGCTGAAGCAGGTCGCCGAATTCTTCCAGAAGCGCGAGATCGACGGCAAGACCGTCTATGGCGCGTCGATCTACACCGAGCGCGGCTCGGAAGGCATCACCATGGGTGCCATGGACGTACTCTACAGCTTCGGCTTCCAGTACGAAAACCCGAAAAAGCCCTACGAAATGGAAGGCTTCGTCAACTCCGATAAATCGGTGAAGGGCTTGGAGTTCTACAAGGCGCTCTATGATTGCTGCACACCTCCCGGCGCCTCGAACAGCTACATGGGCGAAGGCGTCGACGCCTTCAAATCCGGCCAGGTGGCGATGCACATGAACTTCGCCTTCACCTGGCCAGGCCTGCAGAAGGACGAAAATGTCGGCGGCGACAAGATCGGCTATTTCGTCAATCCCAAAGGTCCCGACGGCGACCAGTTCGCCCAGCTCGGCGGCCAGGGCATCTCGGTGGTCTCTTATTCCGACAAGCAGGAAGCCGCACTCAAATACATCAAATGGTTCGCCAACAAGGACGTGCAGTCCAAATGGTGGTCGCTCGGCGGCTATTCCTGCCTCAACGCGGTCGTCAAGGACCCAGGGTTCCCGGCCAGCCAACCCTATGCGCAGACCTTCCTCGACTCGATGGCCATCGTGAAGGACTTCTGGGCCGAGCCGAGCTATGCACCGCTGCTGCAGGCATCGCAGAAGCGCTTCCACGACTATGTCGTTGCCGGGCAAGGCTCGGCCAAGGACGCGCTCGACGGCCTCGTCAAGGACTGGACCGAGGTCTTCCAGGACGATGGCAAGATGTAACCGGATGTAACCGGCTCCTCCCGAGCCCATGACCGAACTGTCCCGTGCCGCCCTTGGCACGGGACACAGTTCAGATAAATTCCACTGTCGAGACGATCCAAGTGACCGAAGCAGGACTGACCATGCTCAATCGGACGGCGGACAGCGTTGCCCGGGCTACGCCTGAGCCGTTGGCCCGCAAGGTCCGGGGCATCAGCGACAAGGGCCTCGCCTGGCTGTTCATCTCGCCGACGATCCTGTTGCTTCTCGCCATCAATATCTTCCCGCTGTTCTGGGCGATCTATCTGTCCTTCACCAACTTTCGCGCCAATCGCCCCAACGAGGTGGTGAAGAACCTTGGGCTGGCCAACTACAAGCGCATCCTCGCTGACCAGGACATCTGGATCGCCATGCAGACGACGGCGCATTTCGTGTTCTGGACCATCCTGCTGCAGACGCTGATCGGCTTTACGCTGGCCTGGCTGATCGACCGTAAGTTTCGTGGCCACGCCTTCTGGACGACCATCATCCTGGTGCCGATGATGCTGTCGCCGGCGGTGGTCGGTAATTTCTGGCGCTTCCTCTACGAGCCACAGATCGGGCTGTTCGCCTACGCCGTTTCGTTCGTCACCGGCATTCCGGCAACCGAAATCAGCATGCTGTCCAACGTCTCGCTGGCGCCATGGTCGATCATCATCGTCGATACCTGGATGTGGACTCCCTACGTGATGCTGATCTGCCTCGCCGGCCTGCGCTCGATCCCCGAATACATCTACGAAGCGGCCGAGGTCGACCGCGCCTCCAACTGGCGGCAGTTCTGGTCGATCACGCTGCCGATGGCGCTGCCCTTCATCATGCTGGCGGTGCTGTTTCGCGGAATCGAGAACTTCAAGATGTTCGACATGGTCAATTTGCTCACCGGCGGCGGGCCGGGATCGACCACCGAAGTGGCCTCGATCACGCTGAAGCGGCAGGCCTTCGAAAGCTGGCGGACAGGCTATTCCTCGGCCTTCGCCATCATCCTGTTCGTCGCGGTGTTCGGCCTGGCGAACATCTACGTCAAGGCGCTCAACAAGGTGAAGCAGAGATGAGCCTGACGTCAGCCCATTCGGTCGTCGCACCCTCGGCCACGTCGAAGCGCGTCGCCGGCACAATCATCGTCGCCTACGCGTTGATCTCGATCGTGCCGCTGCTGTGGATCTTCGCCACCAGCTTCAAGACGCCGCCGGATTCGATCGCCTATCCGCCGAAGATCCTGTTCCAGCCCAGCGTTGAGGGCTACTGCAACCTGTTCACGACGCGGACAAGGCAGACGCCGGAATACATCAACTCGCTGGGGCCGGCGACGGGCCTTTGCGACGAGACGGTGCGCAAGCGCAACATGGTGATCGCCGGCCCCTCGAACTTCATGCCGCGCTTCGTCAATTCGCTG
This sequence comes from Mesorhizobium sp. M1423, assembly GCF_040317575.1. Lineage (NCBI taxonomy): Bacteria > Pseudomonadati > Pseudomonadota > Alphaproteobacteria > Hyphomicrobiales > Phyllobacteriaceae > Mesorhizobium > Mesorhizobium sp. M1423. The sequence continues at coordinate 83,603 of NZ_JAMYKU010000022.1, read as the reverse complement.
ATCATCGCCTTCGGCTCAACCTTTTGCGCAGTGTTCCTCGGCACGCTGTCGGCCTACGGTTTTTCGCGCTTCAAGGTGCCGCTCGCCGACGACCTTTTGTTCTTCATCCTGTCGACGCGGATGATGCCGCCGATCGCTGTCGCCATCCCAATCTACCTGATGTATCGCGAGCTTGGCCTGTCGGACACGGCTCTCGGCATGATCCTGCTCTATACGGCGGTTAACGTGTCGTTGGCAGTGTGGCTGCTGAAAGGCTTCATCGACGAGATCCCGCGCGAATATGAAGAAGCGGCGATGATCGACGGCTACACCAGGCTGCAGGCGTTCTGGCGCACGGTACTGCCGCAGGCGACCACCGGTATTGCCGCAACCGCCATTTTCTGTCTGATCTTTGCCTGGAACGAATATGCCTTCGCTGCGCTACTGACCTCGGGCACGGCGCAGACCGCGCCGCCCTTCATCCCGACCATCATCGGCGAAGGCGGCCAGGACTGGCCGGCGGTCGCGGCCGGCACAACGATCTTCCTGGTGCCGATCCTGGTCTTCACTATCCTGCTTCGCAAGCAATTGCTGCGCGGCATCACCTTTGGCGCGGTGCGCAAATGAACCTGACCGCAAAACGCAAATCGCGCTGGCCCGTTTGGGCCAGGCGCGGGCTGATGGAAAACGTCGCCACCGCGATCATCGCCATCGGCTTCCTGATGCTGTTCCAGCCCTTCGCACTGGCGCTCTACACCTATTCCTTCATCACCATGCTTGCCGGCACGGCGATGTTCATCATCGTCTCGAAATTTCCGGAGTAGACGATGGCCGAGATCAGGATCGAACATCTGAGGAAGGCTTTCGGCGATTTCGTCGCCGTGCAGGATTCCAACTTCGTCGTCGAGGACGGCGAGTTCTTCGTCATGCTGGGGCCGTCGGGCTGCGGCAAGACGACGACGCTTCGCATGATCGCCGGGCTCGAACTGCCGACCGGCGGCAAGATCCTGCTTGGCGGCGAGGACGTCACCATGCGGCGTGCCCGCGAGCGCGACATCGCCTTCGTCTTCCAGCTGTTCGCGCTCTATCCGCACATGAATGTGAGAAAGAACATCGGCTTTCCACTTCTGGCGCAAGGCATGCCAGGCGCTGAAATCCGGAGCCGAGTGGAAGAGACGGCGAAGCTCTTGCGGATCGACCATCTGCTCAACAAATCCGTCTCCGGGCTTGCCGGCGGCGACCGCCAGCGCGTGGCGCTCGGCCGCGCCATCGTGCGGCGGCCAAAGTGTTTCCTGATGGACGAGCCGCTCGGCACGCTCGACACCGAATTCCGCGACCTGATGGTCCATGAGCTGCGCGAATTGCACAACCGCATCCACGCCACCACCGTCTATGTCACGCACGACCAGATGGAAGCGATGTCGATGGCCGACAAGATCGCGGTGATGAACCATGGCGTCATCGAGCAGTTCGGCACGCCGCGTGAGATCTACGACCGGCCGGCGACGATGTTTGTCGCCGACTTCATCGGCTCGCCGCCGATGAATTTCCTCGGCTTCGGCGGCGGCCTTTCAAAGGGCGCCAGGGAAATTGTTGTGCAAGGCGCGAAGGTGGCCGTGCCGGAAGTGCGCGAGGATGTTGCACCGGCCGAGATGGCGCTTGGCATCCGACCGGAGCACATCCGCTTCGACGACGCCTCGAAGCTGCGCGGCGCCATTTACGGCACCGAGTATCTCGGTACCACGCAGATCGTGGCGGTGGAGACGGCAGACGGCATCATCAAGGCCAGGGTGCCGGCCGAAATCCGGCTCAATCCGGGCGATCATGTCGGCCTGGCGCTGAGCAGCGCGCGGCTGTCGCTGTTCGCAAAAGGATCCGGCCGTGCGGTGCGCACCGAAATCCATGAGTCGGCCTCCCAGGGGAGAGCGCATCATGGCTGACGTTCACATCAAAGGCGTGACCAAGGTTTTTGGCGAGCATGTCGCCGTCGACAATCTCGACCTGCATATCGCCGACGGGGAATTCGTCGTGCTGCTCGGGCCGACTGGCGCCGGCAAGACGACGACGCTCAGGCTGATCGCTGGGCTGGAGCGGCCCGAAGCGGGCTCGATCCATATTGCCGGCCACGACACGACGACGCTGTCGCCGGCCGAGCGCGACACCGCTTTCGTGTTCCAGCAATATTCGCTCTATCCGCATCTGTCGGTCTACGACAACCTCGCCTTTCCGCTACGCTCGCCGGCGCGCAAAATGCCGGAGGATCAGATCCGCCGCCGCGTCGAGGACGTGGCCAAGATGGTGCGCATCCACCACAAGCTGAATAATCGCTCGACCAAACTGTCGGGCGGCGAGATGCAGCGCGTCGCCATCGGCCGCGCTCTGGTGCGCAAACCGTCGATCTACCTGATGGACGAGCCGCTGTCGTCGCTCGACGCCAAGCTGCGCGCCGATCTCAGGCTCGAGCTGAAGCGCATCCAGGCCGAACTCGGCGCTACAATGCTCTACGTCACACACGACCAGATCGAAGCGATGACCATGGCCGACCGCATCGGCATCCTCGCCGACGGCGTGCTGGTGCAGATCGGTTCGCCGCGCACGATCTATTCTGAGCCGGCAAACCTTCACGTCGCGGCAAGGCTAGGCCAACCGGCCATCAATTTGTTGCCGGTCGGACTGCTGCCGGATGGCGGCGCGCCGGCGGGAACCAAGACGATCGGAGCGCGCACCGAACATCTTTCGATCGAGAAGGCGGCGAACGGCCATGCCGACGGCGTCGTCGATTGGGTCGAGCATCTCGGCGACCAGAACCATCTGCACGTGACGGTGGGGACCAAGAAGCTGGTGACGCTGACCGACCCCGACACCGACCTGGCGCAGGGCGACAAGATCATGATCCGCTATCGCTCGCCGCTGTATTTCGGCGCCGATGGGCGACGGCTGATGTGAGCGCTGCGCGAGTGTTTTCCTGGCACCTTTCAACCGGCAATTTCGGGCACCGGACTGGACCAATTCGATGAAGCATTTTTTCAATCGCAGGGATACGATCGTAACTGAGGCACTGGACGGCTTTCTCGGCACGACCGGCGCCGGCGATCTCGCTCGCCTCGACGGCTATCCCGAACTCAAGGTCGTCCTCCGTGCGGACTGGGATAAGAGCAAGGTCAGCATCATCTCCGGCGGCGGGGCCGGGCACGAACCCGCGCATGCCGGCTTCGTCGGCGTGGGCATGCTGACGGCGGCAGTATCAGGCGAGATCTTTGCTTCGCCGAGCGTGGAAGCAGTATTGGCCGCCATCCGCGCGGTAACCGGTCCCGCCGGGTGCCTGCTGATCGTCAAGAACTACACCGGTGATCGCCTCAACTTCGGCTTGGCAGCCGAGAAGGCGCGTGCCGAAGGCTTCCGCGTCGAGATGGTGATCGTCGCCGACGACATTGCCCTGCCGGATATTGCCCAGCCGCGTGGCGTTGCCGGCACCTTGTTCGTGCACAAGATCGCCGGCCACCTGTCGGAAGCCGGCAACGATCTGGCGACGGTTGCCGCTGCGGCGCGGGCCGCGGCGGTGGACATCGTTTCACTCGGCATATCGCTGTCGTCCTGCTCGATCCCCGGCCAGAGCCATGACGAAAGATTTGGCGCCGACGACGCCGAACTCGGCCTCGGCATCCATGGCGAACCGGGCGTTGAGCGGATTGCGGTGCAAAGTGCCGAAAGGCTGGTTGCGATCATGTCGGAGCGCCTTGCCGCGCGGCTCGATCCCGCCAGTGACTACGCCTTGCTGATCAACAATCTCGGTTCGGTGCCACCGCTGGAAATGTTGCTTGTCGCCAATGCGGTATTGGCATCACCGCTGGCACGAAAGGTGACGCTGACAATCGGGCCCGGGCAGCTTATGACGGCGCTCAACATGAACGGCTTTTCCCTGTCGCTGATCCGGCTCGATGCGCCGCGCGAAGCAGCGTTGCGGGCACCGGTAGGCCCTCACGCCTGGCTGCCGGCAAGAGCCGTTCGCCCGGTGAACGTCGTGCCGGTGGCCAAAACCGCCGGCCGGAGCAACGCGTCGAAAGCCAGCCAGGATGCACGCAGTGAACGGCTGGTGGTAGCCATCTGCGAACGGCTGATCTCGCTTGAAGACGCGTTGAACGGACTGGATGCCAAGGCGGGAGACGGCGACACCGGATCAACTGTGGCGGCCGGCGCGCGGAGCGTGCTTAGCCGCCTTGAGACACTGCCGCTCGCCGACCCTGCCGCAACGCTCGCCACCGTGGGCGACATCCTGAGCGCCAGCATGGGCGGCTCCAGTGGCGTACTGCTGTCGATCTTCTTTACAGCCGCCGCGCAGGCGTTGGCGTCTGGCGCAACTTTTCCCAAGGCACTTCTCGCCGGCCTCGATCGGATGTCCTTCTATGGCGGAGCGAGGGTCGGCGATCGCACGATGATCGATGCCCTGGAACCCGCCTTGAGGGCGCTGGATAGCGGCAGTCTGGAAGATGCGGCGGTCGCGGCGCAACGCGGCGCCGAGGCCACCGCTGCCATGCGCAGGGCCAAGGCTGGCCGGTCCGCCTATATTGGCAGCCAGCTCGACGGCGTGGTCGACCCCGGCGCCTTTGCCGTCGCCGAGGTCTTCAGTGCCCTCGCTGCGTTGCTCGAACCCGCTTGACTGGGGAAAAGAATGCTTCGATTGCCGGATATGCAATTTTCTCGTACTGCCGGCAGCGCAGGGGCCAGGAGCATGGGTGATATGGCGGCAGCGGATCTTTCCAGGCTGATCGAGGCGGCGGCAAACACCATCGCCGCCCATGCCGAAGAGCTGACCAGGCTCGACCAGGCGATCGGCGACGGCGACCATGGGCTCAACATGAAACGCGGCTTCGAGGCAGTGCGGGCCGAGGCCGGCGCGTTCGCGGCAAAGCCGTTGCCCGAGGCGCTGAAGGCGATCGGCACCAAACTGGTGATGACTGTCGGCGGAGCCTCCGGACCCCTGTTCGGCACGCTGTTCATGGCGCTCGGCAAGGAGATTTCCGCCGCGCCGGATCGCGCCAATCTGGCTGCGGCCTTCGGCAAGGCGATCGAAGCGGTAGCCGCCAGAGGTAAGTCGCAGGCCGGGCAAAAAACCATGCTCGATGTGCTGCAGCCGGTGCATGAGGCCCTGCTGCAGGGAAGGGCGGCAGCGGACATCGCCGAGGTCGCTGACAACGCAGCCGAGGCGACCGTGCCGATGAAGGCGTTGCGTGGGCGCGCCTCCTTCCTTGGCGACCGTTCGATCGGTCATATGGATGCCGGCGCACGCTCGACCGCGCTTCTGGTGCGGGCCGTAGCCGAGATAATCGAGAGGCGCGCATGAGCAATGTCGGCATCGTCATCGTATCGCATTCGCCGCTGGTCGCCGAAGGCACCGCCGATATGGTGCGGCAGATGGTCGGCGACGAAGTGCCGCTTGCATGGTGCGGCGGAAACGGCCATGGCGGGCTGGGAACCAATGTCGAGGCGATCATGGGCGCCATCGACAAGGCCTGGTCGGAGGCGGGTGTCGCCATCCTCGTCGATCTCGGTGGCGCCGAGACCAATAGCGAGATGGCGGTCGAGATGATCGGCGAACCACGCGCCCAGAAGATCATCGTCTGTAATGCGCCGATCGTCGAAGGTGCGGTGATGGCGGCGACCGAGGCTTCCGGCGGCGCCTCGCTCACGGAAGTGGTGGCGACGGCGCACGAATTGTCGCCGTCGTGAACGAACGGGAATTTTGACAAGCATGTCCGCAGCAGCCGAAGCCAGCGTCCTGATCACCCATGAGGTGGGACTGCATGCACGTCCTTCGGTGAAGTTCACCAAGCTTGCCAAGACGTTTTCGGCCGAGGTCGAAGTGGCGGTCGCCGCCAACGGGCCGTGGTACGACGCCAAGAGCATCGTCAAGGTGATGGCGGCGAAGGCGCCTAAAGGCACTGTGCTGCATATCCGAGCCAGAGGCGACGGCGCCGGCGAGGCGGTCGGCGCGCTGGTCGAGCTGGTGCGGCGCGATTTCGACGAAGGCAAGGACCATGCCCGAACCGCTTAGGCTGCAGGGCATTTCGGCATCGGCCGGCTATGCCGAGGGGCCGCTGTTCGACCTCGACCAGGCTGCTATGCGTTATGTCCGCAAGGCGAGTGCCGCGGACGAGAAGGCGGCGCTTGAGGCCGCCATCGGCATTGCCGCAGGCTGGCTCGCGACATTGATCGAAACCAGCGACAGCGAGGCGTCCGATATCCTCGAATTCCAGCTCGCCATGCTGGAGGACGATGCGCTGACCGCCCCGGCCTTTTCGCACATCGCCGAGGGCATGGCCGCTGATGTGGCTTGGCGGCAGGCACTCGACGCCGAAATCGCCGGCTACGAAACATCCGAGCAGGACTATTTCCGTGCCCGCGCCGCCGACATGCGCGATATACGCGACCAGGTGCTGCGCGCACTGACCGGGGGCGGCGACATTGCCGCGCCGGCGGGCGCGATCCTCTACGGCGAGGATATCGCACCGACGCGCTTCCTCGAAACCGACTGGAGTGCGGGCGGCGGCATTGCGCTGAAAGCCGGAAGTGCCGCAAGCCATGTCGCCATGCTGGCGCGCTCGCGCGGCGTGCCAATGATAGTAGCGCTGGGGCCGGCCGAACTCGGTGCTTCGCCGGCTCACCTTGCCGAAATCGCGCTGCTCGATGCCGAACATGGCGGCATCGTATTGGCACCTTCGAAAGCGGAGATCGCCATATTCCGGCGATCGTCGTTGTCTTTCGCGGCGCATCGCGGCAAAGCGGCAGCCTATCTGACAAGGCCTGCGGCAACGAAGACCGGCATAGCGGTCCGGGTGCAGGTGAATATCGCCGATCCGTCCGATGTCGACAGCATCGATGCTGCGACGTGCGACGGCGTCGGGCTGATGCGGACCGAATTCCTGGTCGGCAAGACGCTGCCGGACGAGGAGACGCAATATCGCGCCTACCGCAAAGTGCTGGAATGGGCAGGCGACAGGCCGGTGACGATCCGAACCGTCGATGCTGGCGGCGATAAGCCTGTGCCGGGCCTGACCGTCGAGGAATGTAATCCATTCCTTGGCCTGCGCGGGATCAGGCTGTCGCTGGCGCGTCCGGAGGTCTTTCGCATACAGATCCGCGCCTTGCTACGTGCCGCCATGCACGGCAATCTGAAGGTGATGTTCCCGATGATCGCCGTCCCGGAAGAATATGAACGCGCGACGGCGCTGTTCGCGGAAGAGCAGGCTGACCTTTTCGCGCGCGGCATCGCGCACAAAATGCCGCCGCTTGGCATCATGGTCGAGGTGCCGTCGGTGGCCATCGTACCGGAGGTATTCGCCGAGGCCGCTTTCTTCTCGATCGGTTCAAATGATTTGACCCAATATGTGATGGCCGCCGCTCGCGACAACATTTCTGTCGCACATCTGAATTCCGTCAGGCACCCGGCCGTGCTCCGGCTGATCGCCTCCGTTGCCGCCTTCGGCCGCGAGCATAATATCCCGGTCAGCCTGTGTGGCGATGCCGGCGGCGACCCCGCCTCGATCCCGGCGCTGCTCGAAACCGGCCTGCGTGACCTCTCCGTCGCTCCCGCCCAACTCGCGATGGCCAAGGCGGCCATCGCGGACGTTTCGATCTAGGGCCCCGGCATGGCAGACAAGGCGTCGCAATCCGGCCCCGAAGAGGCTATCCGCGCCTACAAGACGATCCTGTCGCAGGTGATCGACCAGCGCCCATCCGGCATGCGCCAGCGCCTCGCCGACGCGCTCGGCAAGCACCGCAGCTTCGTCACGCAGATTTCCAGCCCGGCCTATTCGACGCCGATACCATCGAAGCATTTGCCGGCTATCTTCTCCGTCTGCCATTTCAGCCCGGCCGAACGTGATCATTTCCTTGAAGCATATCATCGGGCGCATCCGGGAAAGATGTCGCTGGCCGCAGGCATGCGCAAGACACGCCATGTCTCGCTGATCGTTCCCGATTTCGGCGACGATAAGCAGAATGCGGCGCTCGACCGGGCGGTCAATGATTTCATCCAGAAGATCACCAGCATCGCCGGCAAGGGCAGCTGACGCTGGGCTATTTCGGGAGGACAGCCATGAAGAAATTTCTGAATTCGGTCGACACGGTGCTGACCGAGAGCCTCGACGGCTTCGTTGCCGCGCATGCCGACATTCTGGCGCTTGGCGAGGAACACAAATTTGTCCGCCGCAAGCTGCTCAAGTCGGGCAAGGTGGCGCTGATCTCCGGCGGCGGCTCGGGTCACGAGCCGCTGCATGGCGGGTTCGTCGGACATGGCATGCTGGATGCCGCCTGCCCCGGCCAGGTGTTCACCTCGCCGACGCCGGACCAGATGATGGCGGCGGCCGATGCCGTCGACACGGGCGCCGGCTGCCTGTTCATCGTCAAGAACTACGAGGGCGACGTGATGAATTTCGACATGGCCGCTGAAATGACGGAAGGCGTTATGCAAATCGTCACCAATGACGACGTTGCAGTCGAAAATTCGTCCTACACCACCGGCCGGCGCGGCGTCGCCGGCACGCTGGTGGTGGAAAAGATTGTCGGCGCCGCAGCCGAGCAAGGCATGGCACTGGAGCCGTTGAAGGCGCTCGGCGAGCGCGTCAACGGCGCGACGCGCTCGATGGGCGTGGCGCTGACCAGCTGCACCGTGCCGGCGGCGGGCAAGCCGACCTTCGACATCGGCGACGGCGAGATGGAGTTCGGCGTCGGCATCCATGGCGAACCGGGAAGGCGGCGCGACACGTTGAAGAGCGCTGACGCCATCGCCGAGGAGATCTGCACCGCGATCCTCGGCGATCTGGGCGACAGCGCCAGGGGTCAGGCACTGCTCTTCGTCAACGGCTTTGGCGGCACGCCGCTGATGGAGCTCTATCTGATGTACAACAGCGCCCGCAAAATCTTCGAGAAGCACGGCGTGACGGTGGCCCGTTCGCTGGTCGGCTCCTATGTCACTTCACTCGACATGGCCGGCTGTTCGATCACGCTGAGCATGCTCGACGATGAGGCCGCTGCATTGTGGGATGCACCAGTGCATACGGCCGCGCTGCGTTGGGGTATGTAGCGCCATGGCGGGGATATCTCAGAAATAGTCGGTGACAAGATCGACATCGGCAACGCCGCGCATCGTCAGACAGTTGCCCTCCTCACCCAAGGTAAGATAAGGAATCGGCGGGGTTTGGGGAGTTGCGCATGCGTTACAATTGGGATCGGGCGCCGACGGGGTTCGAGCGTCATGGGAAGATGTTTGCAGCCGCCTTGCTGATCGCCGGCGGTGTCGGACTTATGCTCGCTGCGCTGCCGCTTTAGGCGGGCAACTCGGGTACAGGACTGTTCAGTGCGCCGTTTTCAACGCGTCCGCCCGGTCACGGCGATGAAACGGCGGTCACGCCCTTCAAATCCCTGGCTGAAGCGCTGCACGAGCACGACAAGCACGCCTGGTTTGCCGTCAGGGGTGAAGGCGTAGGATTCCGACAGGCTGTAGGACGTCGGGCAATTCCTCGGACCGGGTACGGCCTTGTCCTCGTGCAGCACCTTGATCGGCTTACCGTCCTGATCCTGCAGCGTCAGGCGGAAACCGAGCGCCTTGCCGGTCGTCTCGCCTTGCTGCGCCCCGTCGAAACTCGCTGAACAATCCGCCGTGCTGTCGGCAAGGATCTGGTCGAGCTGGAAGGTCGAGATGCCAAGCTCGTCATGGGTCGGCGAAAGCCATTTCTGCGAGACCTGCTCGAGACGCGCAATGTCGTTGTAGTCGACCATGTCGTCTGGAAAGGTGAACTTGTCGAAGGCAGTCCGCTCGCCGCGCGGCGCTATGGCATATTTGGCCAGCAAGGGCGCCGCCTGCTCGGCGGCCTGTGCCCTCGCCTGCGCAAGCGTCAGCGTCGCATCCTCCATCTCGTCGACGATGAGGATCGGCTTGCCGCCGACGAACTCATCGGTGCGGGTGTCGATGATTTCGATCTCCGACCAGCCCGAATCCGAAGCACCGGCGTCGAGCGTGCCGTATTGCTCGAAGGCGAAATAGTTGCCGTCGGGCGAAAAGCCGATGATGCGCCGTGCCGCCGCATCGCCGGCCTGAGCAGCTGAAGCAATCATCAGGGCCAGCGTCGCAACGACAGCAAATCCAAGCTCGTATCGCAGTTTCATCGCGCCCTGCCCCCAATGTCGAAAATTCGGCCGATATCAGCCCGTAGACCACGAGGACCCCTGCACTTGCCGTCAAACTAGAACGACGGCAAACGAAAAGCACAAATACATGGTTACAGAAAGCAGCATACGCTATTTCAACGGCAGCAAACATTTCTGGGGAGGAAGCTGGATGGCGTCACGCTACCACGAGGTCTATGACGGCTGGAAACGCGACCCGGAAAAATTCTGGGCCGATGCAGCGAGCGCAATCGACTGGTTCTCGCCCTTTGAGACCGTTTTCGATGCCAATGCCGGCGTCTATGGCCGGTGGTTCAATGGTGCCTCATGCAACACCTGCTTCAATGCCGTCGACCGCCATGTGGCGGGCGGCCGTGCCGACCAGATCGCGTTGATACATGACAGCGCGATTTCCGGGACCATCAGGAAATTCACCTATGCCGAGTTGAAGCGCGAGGTGGTTGCGCTTACCTCGGTGCTCAAGAATCGCGGCATTCAAAAGGGCGATCGCGTCATCATCTACATGCCGATGGTGCCGGAAGCAGCCTTCGCGATGCTCGCCTGCGCTCGCATCGGCGCCGTGCATTCGGTGGTCTTCGGCGGCTTTGCGTCGCATGAGCTCGCCACCCGCATCGACGATGCCAAGCCGAAGCTGATCATCTCCGCGTCCTGCGGCCTGGAGCCAGGGCGCGTCGTTGCCTATAAGCCGCTGCTCGACAAGGCGATCGAGATGTCGCGGCACAAGCCCGAAACCTGCCTCATCCTGCAACGCGACCAGCTGCGCTGCGAGCTCAGGGAAAATCACGATATCGACTATGCCGACGCCGTGGCGCGCGAGCGGGCCGCCGGCGCCAATGTCGAGTGTGTTCCGGTGCTTGCCACCGATCCGCTTTACATCATCTACACGTCGGGCACGACCGGCCAGCCGAAGGGCATCGTGCGCGACAATGGCGGCCATATGGTCGCGCTGAAATGGTCGATGGAAAACGAGTTCGGCGTCAAGCCGGGCGAAGTGTTCTGGGCGGCTTCCGATGTCGGCTGGGTGGTCGGCCATTCCTACATCGTCTACGGCCCGCTGCTGCATGGCTGCACGACCATCCTGTTCGAGGGCAAGCCGGTCGGCACGCCCGATGCCGGCACCTATTGGCGGGTGATCGCCGAGCACGCTGTCGTAGCGCTGTTCACCGCGCCAACCGCCTTCCGCGCCATCAAGGGACAAGACCCAAAGGGCGAATTCGTCCCGAAATACGACCTGTCGAGGTTCCGCACTTTGTTCCTTGCCGGCGAGCGCGCCGATCCGGAAACCATCAAATGGGCGGAGCAGAAGCTGAACGTGCCGGTAGTCGATCATTGGTGGCAGACCGAGACCGGCTCGCCGATGACCATCAACCCCGCCGGACTGGGCCTGCTGCCGGTCAAATACGGCTCGCCCGGCGTGCCGATGCCCGGCTACGACATCCGCGTGCTCGACGATGAAGGCCATGAGGTGAAGCGGGGCGCGCTCGGCAATGTCGTGGTCAGATTGCCGTTGCCCCCCGGCTGCCTGCCGACGCTGTGGAACGCCGACGAGCGGTTTCGCCAAGCCTATCTCGAGGAATTCCCCGGCTTCTACAAGACCGCGGATGCCGGCATGATGGACGAGGACGGCTATCTCTATGTCATGGCTCGCACCGACGACATCATCAATGTCGCCGGCCACCGGCTATCGACCGGCGCCATGGAGGAGGTTCTGGCCGCGCATCCCGACGTCGCCGAATGCGCCGTCGTCGGCATTGCCGATGCTATGAAAGGCCAGGTTCCGCTCGGCTTCGTCGTGCTGAATGCCGGCGTCGACCGCGACGCCGGTATGATCGAAAACGAGGTGGTCGCCTTGGTGCGCGAACGGATCGGTCCGGTCGCCGCCTTCAAGACGGTGGTGACGATCAAGCGCCTGCCGAAGACACGCTCCGGCAAGATCCTGCGCGGCACCATGCAGAAGATCGCCGACAAGGAGGAATGGACCATGCCGGCAACGATCGACGATCCGGCCATCCTCGACGAGATCACCGCCGCACTGAAGGGCCGCGGTATCGGCCTGTAAGGACTCAAACCCGACGGCGCAAATCATCCGCGGCCGGACGTTTCCGGTCGCGTCGCGCTGCATCCCGTCGGCATCCGAAGCTCCGGTATGGAACGACCGGTGCCAGACGTGGTATCCACGCGCTGCGTCGCCATGTTGTTTCGAGATCGAGGCGCATTCATAGCCATACGAGACGCCATTCGTGACCCTGTTCCAGCCATCGAGAAAGCCCCGGACCGCGGCGCGCCAGCGGCTCGAGATCGATATCCAGGACACAGTCGTCTATGCGATCGGCGACGTGCATGGCTGCTATAAGGAGCTTCGCTCCCTGGAGCAGAAGATCCGGCTCGATTCTGCGTCTTTCGAAGGGCGCAAGCTGATCATCATGCTCGGCGACTACGTCGATCGTGGGCCTCAGTCGGCGCGTGTGCTCGATCATCTGCTGGCGCCGCCACTCCAAGGCTTCCAGCGCATCTGCCTTGCCGGTAACCACGAAGTCGTGATGCTGAACTACCTCGACGGGATCCTTTCGAGAGAGTCGTGGCTGGCGATAGGCGGCCTGCAAACGCTGTTTTCCTACGGCGTCGACCCGTCGCGCATGGCCGATCTCTACGGTTCAAGCGAGGAGGTCGACAAGCGCATTCGGGAAATCATTCCAGCCGACCACATCAGCTTCATGCGCGCGCTGCCGGTCATGGTCTGTTCGGCGAAATTCGTGTTCGTTCATGCCGGCATCAGGCCCGGCATCGACCTCGCCGCGCAAGACGAGGACGACCTGCTGAATATCCGTTCGGACTTCTTCGAAGCCGCGCATCTTCTCGACCGCTATGTGGTGCACGGGCATACGCCGGTCGAGGTTCCGAAGCTCGAGGGACGCCGGCTTGGCATAGACACCGGCGCCTTCCAAACCGGCCAGCTGGCCGCCCTCAGGATCGTCGACAACCGCGCGAGGCTGATATTTTCCTAGAGCGGGAAGGTCTCAAGCCGCCTGCTCATGAGTGGGTGTAAAGCGCTGGGTTTGTCTTGCTCGCTCGGACGCCAGCAGCGTCGCATATCCCAACCGTGATGGCTTAAAACACTGCGAGGTACTTCAGCAGCGAAATGATGCCAATAATGATCACGACAATCTGGGCAATCTGACGAGTGCGACCATCAAGCGGCAACCGATTGACCAGATACAGCACCAGAATTATGACAAGGAAAGTGATCAGAATGCTGATCAACGGAGTGCCGGCCATTGTCCCTCACTGTATGAAACGTAGAAAAAAGCCAGCACACCGCATCGTGTGAAGATTGCCCATGCTTGTTCGAGCCGTAGCACCTGACAAGTGATTCGAACAGCCTGGCTGGCGGTGTCGAAGGCTGTCTGGCACGCCACGGAATCTTAACCTCTTTAAATCGTTTTAAATCCGAGAAGGGATATCAACCATTCCTTCAAAGGAGATTTATGAACAAGATATTATCCGGTTTGCTCGCGGCCACGTTGTCAGTTTCATTCGTGACGGCAGCCGGATCAGCCGACGCAGCTCAAATGTTTCTGCCGCAGGCACCTTCTGTTTCGTCCGATGTGGCGACGGTCGACTACAAGCCCGTGGATGAAGCGGAAATTCAACCGCAATCGCAATTTTTCGCGCAACGATGGCGTGAACTGGAACGGTCATCGCGGCTATCGTGAATACCATCGCGGTTATCGCCGTCATGGTGACTACTGGTTTCCGCTGGCGGCCTTCGCTGCCGGCGCGGTGATCAGCGGCGTGATCATCAACAACAACCAGAACCCGGTCGATCGCGGCGATTCGCATGTACAGTGGTGCTACGACCGATACCGGAGCTATCGAGCTTCAGACGATACATCCCAGCCTAGCTATGGCCCTTGGCAGCAGTGTAATTCGCCGTACTGAAACGTAAGGTTTTTGACCGCATCAACAACCTCGCATCGCGCGGGGTTTTTCGTAGCGGCGCCAAGGCGGCGATGGAAAAGCGAAAGTAGCGTGGATCTCGGCTTGAGTGTCTATTCCAGACGGAATTCGACAGCGTGCGCTTCAGCCTCGGCAATGAGGCCGCCGTCGACGGCGGCTTCGAACGCTTTGGCAAAATACTGATCATCGGAAGTCTGGTGATCCTGGCCCGAAAGATCGATCGGATACGCGCCGACCACCCGGCCCGTAATTTTCTCGACTACCGTCACGGTCCGCTGCATTGGTTGTTTCTCCAATTAAACGCAACCTATAGCACAGAGAATAGGAACATCAGCGACAGCCGCTAGCGAGCGGCTTCGAAAAATTCGAGCTACACCACCTGATGGGATGATCTTCAAGGCGCAATTCGGACAACCGCTTGAAGCGTACGCCAGGCGACCAAGCTATGCTGCTTTCGGCATCCGCGACGTGAATGTCGCTCTGGTAATGGCAATCGTCGTGCCAGTATTGCCCGTGACCGTGTCAATGCGTGCTTCAAGCTGTTTGACAAGCGCCTCGACGATCGCTGTCCCCAGTCCCGCACCTGGAATGTCGCGAACGGGTTTGCCCCACCCGTTGTCCGATACGGTCAACTTCCAATCCTCCGCATCGGTCTCATAGGTCACCAAGATCAGCGCATCGACCTTTTCTGTCGAGAATGCATACTTGATGGCGTTGAGAACGAGCTCGGTCACGATCAGGCCAAGGCTGACCGCCTTCTGGGAGTCTATCCTTCCATTTTCCGCCATAACGTTTACAGCAATAGCCTGTGCTTCCCCGATCATCGAAGCGGCCAAACTGCTGCAAAGCTTGGACAGATAAGAACCAACCTCGATTTCGTCGGCACCGGTTGAGGCATGGAGATGCCGCTGCACTTCTGCTACCGACAGCACGCGTTGATGGGCATCCTTCAGGTGCTGCCGCGTTTCATCTGAGGTGACGGACCGAGCCTTCAGCAGCAAAATGCTGGCGATGATCTGCAAGCTGTTGGCGACCCGGTGCTCCATTTCGCGCAGCAGCACATCCTTCTGCCGCAGCAGGTCTTCGGTGCGGCCGAGAAGTTCTTCCTTTTCCCTTTCTATGGCGCGGCGCGCCGTGATGTCATTGAAGGCGAGCAGGATGGTCGCGGCTGAACTGTGGTCGTAAAGGACCTTCCGCGCGTTGAGCAGCATCGTGCGCCGGCCGATATCGGGGAAATCATGCTCGACCTCGAAGCCGTCCATGGCGGTCTTCTCGGGAATGATCGTCTCCAAGAGCAGGTGAAGCGCTGGAATGTCCCACTGGCCGTCGCCCAGCGCGTAGAGCAGCGAGCCGTGCGTCTGCTCGGGGTCGACCCTGAAGGTCTGATAGAAGGAGTGGTTGGCCGCCAGCACGCGAAAGTTCTCATCGAGAACGAGGAAGGGTTCGACCATCGTATTGACGATGGCCTGCGCCAGCGTCTGCGCGTCTTCGATATTCGCAATGGGATGGAACATAGGCTTCGAGGCCAATCCAGGGGCTGTTTCCCCTTGATTTTCTTTCTACCGGGTCGCCAAGCACCTGTCGCGAATTGAATCGGCCTGACACGAGTGAGCGGCCGGTCCGTGCGCACAATTGTTTTAGGAATGGCCTTAGGACACCCGAGGCACTAACACCGGCTCGATGATTCCAGCACTCGACCTCCCGGAAAATACTCTCGAGCTCGACGATGATGCGCTGTTGGATGTCGTGCAGCGGCAGACGGTGCGCTATTTCTGGGAAGGCGCGCATCCCGTCAGCGGTCTTGCCCGCGACCGGCAAAAGACCACAGGTGATCCTGCCAACGATCTGGTGACGATCGGGGGGGCCGGTTTTGGCATTGCAGCCATCATCGTTGCGGTCGAGCGGGGATGGATCGACCGCACCGCGGCTTTGCTGCGATTGCACGGCATGCTCGATTTCCTGGAGAACTCCCCGCGCTACCACGGCGTTTTTCCGCATTTTATCAACGGGCGAACTGGTGCGACGATCCCGTTTCGTCGCAAGGACGACGGCGCTGATCTCGTCGAAACCACCTTCCTGTTTCAGGGTCTGATTTGCGCCCGTGAGTATTTCGCCGGGATGACAACTGGCGAAGTGCGCCTGCGCCAGCGCGTGGACGCGCTGTTGCTACAGGCCGAATGGAACTGGTTTACACGCGGCGCTCGGCAACTCATGTGGCATTGGAGCCCTAATTTTGGCTGGGCGATGGACAGCCCGATCAGGGGTTGGAACGAATGCCTGCTCACTTTCGTGCTGGCGGCGGGATCGGCGCGCCACCCTATTGATCCGGGAATCTATCACGAGGGTTTTGCTGTAGGACCTGGCTTTCGAAACGGGCGCGACCATGACGGGATCGTGCTGCCGTTGGGAATGAATTCTGGTGGCCCGCTCTTCTTTTCGCACTATTCTTTCTGCGGGCTCGATCCCCGGGGCCTAAGTGACCGCTACGCCGATTACTGGCAACAGAACGTCAGTCATACGCAGATCAATTATCGGCATTGCGTTCGCAATCCCCATAGCCATTTGGGATATGGACCGGACTGCTGGGGTCTGACCGCGAGCCATGGGCCGCGAGGATACGTCGCGCATGCACCCGACAGGGACTTTGGCGTGATCACTCCGTCTGCTGCCCTGTCGAGCTTTCCCTATGCCCCGGCGGAGGCGATGCGCGCACTGCGTGGCTTCCTGGGCAAGCCTCGAAAACGCATATGGGGCCGCTTCGGCTTTGTTGACGCGTTTTGCGAAAGCCGCAACTGGTACTCCCGAACCTATCTGGCGATCAATCAGGGGCCGATCATCGCGATGATCGAGAACCATCGTACAGGGCTGTTGTGGCGGCTTTTCATGAGGGCGCCGGAAGTGCGCAGAGGCTTGGAGAGGCTTAGCTTCATCAGCAAGCATCTCAGAATGTCAACACCCTAATAGATCTTTGCGACGCCGGGTGATTCCGCTTCGGTGCAAAAATGCTCGAAACGCGCGGACCGCACTCAGGCAGCCGCCTTTGTGCGCGCTTCCGATTTTTCCAGATAATAGCTCGAATATTTGTCGAAGAATTTTTCCGAGCCGCCGATCGCGCCATACTTGGCGAGTTTCTTCAGCTCGACCTTGTTCAGGACCGCGCCAATGATCTTCTTCGCGATATAGGGTTCCGAGCTCAGCATCGATTGCACCATCGCACGCGGCGTGCGTCCCCACTCGGTGACCAGCACGAAGCCGTCGACAAGCGGAGCGAAGGCCTTGGCGTCGACGACGGGCCCGAGCGGCGGCAGATCGACGATGATGTATTCGAAGGTTTCCTTGGCGTTGTCGATGAAACGCCGCATGCCGGCTGAAGACAGAAGCTCGCTGGTATGCGAAAACTGGCCACGCAGGACGGCCGGGATGATCGCCAGTTTGGTCTGCCGGTCGATCTTGCCGACCGACTGCCAGGTCTGCCCGCTCACCACCGCTTCCATCAAACCCTGCTCGGCCTCCATGCCGAGGCTGCGGCTGAGGCCGGGATTGCGCAAGTCGCCGTCGATCAGCAGCGTTTTCGATCCGTTGGCGGCAAGCAGCCCGGCAAGATTGGCCGCCACCGTCGACTTGCCTTCGCCGGGAAGCACCGAGACCACGCCGATGACCCGGCTGCCCTGGCCTTCTATCACGACGTCAAAGGCGATCTTTGCGTTGCGCAGCGTCTCGGAGAACATCGATGCCGGTGCATCAACGGTTACCCGCATGCGCGCACGTTTTTCGGCTGCCGACAATGTTTTGGAGGGCTGGGATTTGGAGGACCTGGCGGTCTTGGATTCAACGACTTTGACGTCAGGCTGACCGCCATTGCGCTGGTCATCCTTGCCAGCCTTGCCGATGACCGGGAGATAGCCGAGGAATTTGAGGCCGACACGGTCGCGCACATCCTCGCCGGTCCTGAAGAAGCGTTCCCTGAATTCATTCAGGCCACCAACCCCGGCCCCCATCATTATGCCAAGCGCCAGCGAAAGCCCCAGCACGATGGCCGTGCGCGGGGTTGCGGCCGACTGTGGCATCGTCGCGTCCGAGATGACCCGGATCTTGCCGACTGGGAAGGATTGCTGTTGGGCAGCCTCCTCATAGCGGTTCAGGAACGTCTGGTAGAGCGTCGAGAGCGCCGTGGCCTTTTGGTCCAGCTCACGCAGCTTGACCTGCGACTGGTTGTCGATGGAGCTCTTGCCAGCCGCCAAGGCGACATTTGCGCGGAGCGCGGTTTCGCGCGCCAGAGCGACCTCGTATTCGTTGCGGTAGCTTTCGGTCAGTTGCTTCAGCTCGCCGAAAATCTGCGCCGATATGTCGGCCTTCTCCTTGGCGAGCGCGACGGCCTGCGGATGTTGCGGGCCGAAATTGGCTTCGACGTCCTGCTGCCGCTTGGCGACTGTGAGATAGCGGTTCTTCAGCGTCGTGATGACGGAGCTGCTCGGCTGGTCGTTCGATATCGCGGCGTCCTTGAACGCATTGTCCGAGCCGCTTTCGACGATCGACTTGTACTGCTGATAGCGGGCGCCGGCACGTGCGGTATCGGCCTGTGCGACGATCAGCTGAGTGTTGAGATCGGACAGTTGCTTGTCGCTGATCAGCTGGCCGTCATTGACGGCCAATCCATGTTCGGCCCTGAACTTTTCGACCGCCAGTGCGGCCGCCTGGGAGCTCTCACGAAGCTCGGTCAGCCGGCCCTGCAGCCAGACAGCCGCCCGCTCGGTCGCGTCGAAGCTGGCATCAAGCTGATCGGCGAGATAGGCGTCGGCATAGGCCTTGGTGATGGCGGTCGCAAGCGCCGGATCCGTCGCCTGAAAGGAGATGCTGATGACAAAGCTTCGGCCGATCCGCTCGGCATCGAGTTGGTTCTGCAGTTTGAAGATTGCGTAGTCGCGGGACGACGACGATGCGGTGATAGCGTCACGCGTCGCGGCATCAAGCTGAGTGACATCGGTTGTGCTCGCGGCGCGCTTGGGGCGGACAGACTGGATGATACCGCGTACAAAGCTTGCGACCTTAGACAGGGCCGATGTCGGAGGGTTCATGAAAGCGTCGTTCTGATCGAGCTTCAGCTTGTCGACGACCACCCCCGCCAGCCTGGCCGACTGTAGAATTTCGATCTGGCTCAGAACGGCGGAGTCGGTCTGCATGCTGACCGACGCCGCCGAAATATCGTCGACGACCTTGTTCAATCCTTCGTCGATCAGCACGCTGCTCGTCGCCACATAGGTAGGAGGCGTGGTCTGCAAATAGAGCACGCCGAGAAAGAGACCGATGATGGCGCAGGCGGCAACCACTTTCGCCTGCCGCGCGGCCATGCCAAGCAGACGCTCGATGTCGATGAAGTCTTCGGCGTTTGCCGCACTCGAAGTCGGCAATGGCGTCCTCTTGTCGACAGGAAAATTGGCATAGTTCATCTTCGGTCCAATTCTAGTTTGCAGGCGCTACCGCCTCGAAGATCGGCACATAGGGTGCAAACCTTGCGCCGGACAGTGCGCGTTACGCGCGGCGCAACGGCCTGTCCTGCGTCATCAGCCGCACCCACAATGCCTCGAAAAAATGGACATTATGCGGCTTCTTCCCGACGCTGATGCGACCGGACGAATTCCTGCAGCATCTCGAAGATCGGACCCTTCATGTCCTCACGCGCCAGCGCGAAAGCGACATTGGCCTGGATGAAGCCCTCCTTCGAACCGCAGTCGAACATGCGGCCGTTGAAAGGCTGGGCGAAGAAGGCCTGCGTCTGTGCGAGACGCACCATTGCGTCGGTCAGTTGGATCTCGTTGCCGGCGCCGCGTTGCTGGCTGCCCAGCAGCGAGAATATCTCGGGCTGCAGGATGTAGCGGCCGTTGATGTAGAAGTTCGACGGCGCGTTGGCCGGTGCCGGCTTTTCGACCATGGCCGTCACCTCGAAGCCGGTGCCGACATCCGCGCCGCGCCCGACAATGCCGTATTTGTTGGTCTCGGTCGGATCGCAACGCTCGACGGCGATAACGTTTGCGCCAGTCTGCGCATAAAGATCGGCGACTTCGGCAAGACACCCTCGCCCGCCAAAGGACACCATATCCGGCAACAGCAACGCGAAAGGTTCGTCGCCGATGACCTCTCGCGCGCACCAGACGGCGTGGCCGAGGCCTTGCGGCGACTGCTGACGGATGAAGCTCGTCGCGCCGGCGACGGGAAGCAGGCTCTCGAGTGATTCGAGCTGCGCCTTCTTGCCGCTCTGCTCCAGGGTTCCGATCAGTTCAGGATGCAGATCGAAATAGTCCTCGATCACCGCCTTGTTGCGGCCGGTGACGAAGACTATGTGCTCGATGCCGGCCTCGAATGCCTCGTCCACCGCATATTGCACCACAGGCTTGTCGACCACCGGCAGCATTTCCTTCGGCATGGATTTGGTCGCCGGCAGGAACCGCGTTCCAAGCCCCGCCACCGGTATGACTGCCTTCCTGACTTTTTTCATTGCATGTTCCTTCTGAGGAGATCGATTTCAACCCTGTCGCAGGCGGCGAAATTTGTCTTCATTCGCCTGCAGCCCTTTACCTCCCCGCCACCACGGCAAACTGTGCCGCTACCCTTCGCAGCCGGACGGCGATCGGCATGCTCATATGCCGAACCGCCGCCGGATCGCTGAGCGCCGTCCATATCGCCTTGAGCGGGGACCGCGCCTTGATGTGCTGAACCAGCGACAGGAATGATGCCGCCCGCCGCAGGCTGCGAGCGCGCCTGGCGAACGCCGCCGCGGCCGCAGCATCCATGGAATGGGTCGCGGCGAAGGTGGCATCGGCCCGGCGCATCGCCTCGACGTGATGAAGTTCGAGCACCCGGGAGATGGAACCGGTGCGAATGTGGTAAATATAGCCCGTGGTCGGCTCGACCACGCATTTGCCGCCTTTGGCCAGCGCACTGGCCAGGAGGATATAGTCTTCGCCAATGATCAGGCTTTCATCGTAACGAAGCCCGTTCTCGTTCAGGAACCGGCGCTGGAAGATCGGCTTGACGTAGCCGAGATTGAACCTCGATTCGAAGAGGACATTGCCGCCGATGAAATCCGCCAGCGAGATTTCACCGAGGCCTTCCAGATAGTCGGCCGGGAACATCGTCTCTTCGGCAACGCCATCTTCGCGAACGACCTGCAGATTATCGACCGCGATCTCGGCGCCCGCTTTCTCCGCGCGTTCGATCATGGTGCAGATTCGCCCGGGATAGACCGCGTCGTCCGAATCGAGAACCGCGACCCACCTGCCGCGGGCAAGCTCAAGGCCGGCGTTCCTGGCGCCGCCGGGGCCACGATTTTGCTCAAGCGCGACAACGCGTACGATATCTTCGGGGTAGGATCTCGCCAGGTCGAGCGTCCGGTCGCGCGACTTGTCGTCGACGACGATGACCTCGACGCTGACATTGCGCTGGGCGACGGCGCTGGCAATCGCCCGATCGATGGTCGCCTCGGCATTGTAGGCGGCAATCACGAAGCTCACGTCAGGCTGCACGCTTGCCCCCTTGCTGCGGCGAAGACAGGCCGTATTGGCGGATTTCACGAACCCCGACGAGGCCGCTGACGACGCCGACATGCATAATGCCGCGAAGGACGCTGCGGTTCCGTCGGACGGGGTCGATGGCGACCGGAATTGCCGACAGGAAACTATAGCCGGCCTTTGCCGCGGCAATGCCGACCTGCTTGAGCCGGGAAAGGCCGCGCGCGTTGCGCCCCAGGAGGTGACCATGCGTCTGCCCGACGCGGAACCGGCGGCGGCCGAGCCAGTCGAATGCCGCCCTGGCAGCCGGCACCACTTCATCGACCCAAGCCTCTGGCGAAAAGGCGATACTGCCGCCGGCCTTGACCATCTGGTCGAAGAATTCCGTATCTTCGCCGCCGGTCTGGCCACGTGCCAGGCTGAAGCGCCGGCCGCGCAGGCTCTCAGCGCCAATTCTGAGCAGGACGTTGCAGGTGTAGCCGGTGCGGATCTCGCCGCGCACCCAGACCGGCAAGGTCGAGTGGAAATCGCCCTTGCGCATCCAGTCGGGCGCTTCCGGCCGGTAACGGGCTCGCACCGGTCCGAGCACGGCCGCAGCACCAGTTGCTTCCGCCGTCGCCAGCAGTTCGGCAAGCCAGCCGGCGGTGGCCGTCTCGTCGTCGTCGATGAAAGCAACAAAGTCCGATGCGCTGGCATCGAGGCAAGCGTTGCGGGCGATCGAGATGTTGCGGGCCGCGGCGTGCCGGTAGGTCACCGGTAGCTTCAGCTCCCCAGCCAGCTTGGCGACCAGCGGCTCGGCCGTCGGCGTATCGTCGTTGTCGGCAATGACGATACCGACAGCGTATTCCGCAGGCATATCCATGGCCGCTATCGAGCGAAGCGTGTCGGCAAGCTCCGGCCGGCGAAATGTGCAGACGCAAATATCGATGCTTCGATTTTTCTTGACCGGGTCCATCACGCTACCCCGCGCTGCGGTCGCGGTGCTAGCAGCTGCAGCCAGAAGCCGACCGACCAGCCGAAATGCATGACCATTGCCGAGACCCCGGCAAGCGCAATGTCGGGTTTGCGCTGACTGACCGCGGTCCAGAAGCCGTAGCCAAGGCAGACCGAGACCCATAGCAAAAGCGGCACGGCCGCCAGCCAGTGGACGAAGGAAAAGGCGGCGAGAGGAACCACGGGAAACACCAGAAGCGGCACCATCTGCCGGATCTTCGGGATCATGCGGTGCTTGAGAACGTTCTTCGCCCGGCCGCGGCCATAGCCGAGATACTGAAAATAGAGGCCCTTCAGCGAGGAGCGCGGGTAGTAGACCATTTGTGTCTTACCGGTCATCCAGATCCGGTAACCGGCCTGACGGAGCCGATAGTCGAGTTCGGCATCCTCATTGTGGCTGAACGTCTCGTCATAGCCGCCGACCGCGGTGAAGGCCGATATCCGGATCAGCGCATGGTGGCCATGATCGACCCATTCCCCCGCCGAAAGGTGCCGATGCTTGGAGCCGCCGGTGCCGAGCCTGGAATTCTGGGCCGCGGCCGCCGCCTTCTGCACCATGCCGCTGCCACTGGTCAGCATCGAGACGACGACCGAATCCGCCCCGGTGGCCTGCGCTTCTTCGACCAGCCGGTCGCAATAGTCGGCGGGATAGCCGCCATGCGCGTCGATGCGAATGAGATAGTCGACGCCCTCCCCGAACCTGGCAACGGCGAGATTGATCGCCGCGCTCTGCAAGCGCTTTTCATTGTGGAGCAGGACCACCCGCTGATCTTTTGCGGCGATATCCGCGACGATCGTCCTGGTGCCGTCCGTACTGCCGCCATCGGCAACGATGATCACGGCGCCCAGCCTCTTGGCCGCAGGGCGGAGCTCTCGAAGCAACGCGCCGATATGGGGCGCTTCGTTCAGGCACGGAACCACGATCATGCAGGATGGGAGCGTTTCGGGTTGCGTCATCGGCCGTCCTTCTATGCCAATGCTTCGGCAGCATATGGACCGGGCGCCGCGGCAAGGCCGCGGAGTTTTTCGACGAGCGCCCGGCAATCGGCGCGGTCGTAGCTCCAGGTGCGCGGATTGCGGGCGAGAACACGTGCCCTCAATGTCTCGAACCGATGCTGCTCCATGGTGCCGAGGGCAGCTTCGAGCGCCTCGGGCGTGGCTTCTGGCAAAAGAACGCCGATGCCTTGCCGATCGAGGAACCGGCCGGTCTCGGTGTTGCCCATCGAGATCGGCACGGCTCCGAAGCGGCAGCCCTCATAGAGACGGTTGGGCAGCAGCCATTCGGAATTCAGGCCCTGCTCAAAAAAGTCGATGGCCCAGGAAAAGTGAACCTCGCGGTAGATCGCCGCCATATCCTCCGGATTGCGATAGGGTCCGCCAAACGAGAGCCAGGGTTCCGATTCAACAAAACCGTGGAAATCGGGAAATTCGGACAACGCCGGGCGGCCTCTGAGGACGATTTCGAAGCGGCCGTCGAGGCGGCGCGAAAATTCGGCCAGAAGCTCCAGGGAGCGGCGGCAGCGGAGCGCCCCGAACCAGCCGATTCGCCAAGGCGGCGCAACAGGATTCTCCTCCGTCATGCGGTCATCCAGGGAAGCCGCGGCTGGCTCGAAATACTTGTTTTCGAGCAGTTCGACCGGCGCGGCAATCTGTCCGAACGGCTTGAAATAATTGGCGATGAAGGCCGGAGAGCTGGTCACCAGAAGCTTCACATCCCTGGCCAGGAAGCGTTCTGCGCCGCGCATCGCCCAGCCCAGCGGATCGTCGCGAAGCAGCAGACGATGGATGTCGAGGCACTCGTAGACAATCGGCACCGTTGCCTGGAAAGCCGACCTGGCCCGCCGGGCAAGCGCCAGCATTTCCAAATTGCGCGCGATAATGAGGTCGGGCCGTTGCATTGAACCCAGCTTGGAGCCGGTCGAGACCACCGCCTTCATGATCGCCGCCAGACGCTGGGCGAATCGGCCATCACGCGTCGGGCCGAGATCGATCGGCTGCAAGCCCTCGACATCAGCAACCGCGCTTGCCGTTCGACGAAAGCCCGCCAGCGTAACCTGGGCGCCGCCTGCCTTGAGCATTATGATCCGCCGGCGCACTGCCGGGTCGGAGACGTCGTGTACCAAGTACAAGACATGCAGCATGAAAACTCGACCGCTGTTGGCCCGCCCGCGACAATGCTAGTACAGCTCTTGCTGCATCGCAACATTTTTGGTTGCAGCGTAGCAAAGATCCACATTTTTTGTTGCACTGCAAAATCGATGGGTTAATCTCGCTCTGCTTGGGCCGCATGGACCGCGCGTTGGCCCTGCCATTGGGCTGCGCGCCAATAATCACGACGCGAGGACCATCCTTGGCGTGCAGCATTTTCGGCCAACCCGCACCTCGGCATCCGTCGACCGAACCGCGGGACTACTCACGAAATGAGGTCATTCAATGAAGATCGCGGTTGAAAACACCGTCTGCCTGAATACCGGAGACGCAGCGATTCTCCTGGCGATTCGCCATGTTTTCAAGACGATCGTGCAGGACGATATCCAGTTCTACGTCTTCGACAGCCAGCCGGAGGTGGCGGCGAGGCTCTACACGAAGAAGGAGTATCCAGATCTCGAATTCCACAAGCTGCTGTCGGAATCGCTGTTCCGCTACAAATACGGCAGTGGGCTGAAGAACCTGTTCAAGCCGATCTACAATCGGCTCGTACTCAATGCCCTGCGGCGGTTCGGCATCCGCGGCGTTCTCGGGCGTTTGTTCAGCTCAAGCAATCGCCGTGGTCTCGAGATCTACAAAGACGCCGACCTCGTGGTCACGACAGGCGGAACCTATCTCGTCGAGACCTACAATCTGGAACGGCGCCTCAATCAATTCCGGATCGACGCGATTCTGGCCAAGGACCCGGTCTTCTTCACGCAATCGCTCGGCCCGTTCAACAAAAGTTACAATCGCCAGGAGTTGAGCCCGATCTTCGACCGGAGCCCGCTCATCCTGCTGCGCGACGAACGTTCGCGAGGCCACATTGTGGACATGGTGAAAGACCCCGGCAAATGCCATGTCGTGGCCGACGCCGTCTTTGCGCTGGCCGATACCGACAGGATCGGAAGTTTTCTGGCCTCCGGCCAGTCGGCGACTGTCACCGGCCGCGTCGCCATTTCCGTCCGTCACTGGAACTATGTCAGCGACGGCGAGGGTGGCATGCGCCGCTACATCGACTCGATCCGCGAGATCGCGACCATCCTGGTCAGGGACCACGCCAAGCAGGTGACCTTCGTCTCTACCTGCCAGGGCGTGCCGGAATACGCCCATGACGATTCCAAGACGGCGCGGGCGATCGTTGCCGAACTCGATCCGGAGATCGCCAAGCATGTGAGCGTGGACGCTTCGTTCCACACGCCGGAGCAACTGATGGCCCTGGTGAAAGGCTTCGACTTCGTCGTCGCGACGCGCATGCACATGATGATCATGTCGCTCTGCGTCGGCACGCCGGTGCTGCCGATCGCCTATGAATTCAAGACCAAGGAACTCGCCAAGCGGATCGGCGTCGCCGACCTGCTGCTCGACATCGACACGGTGACGCCCAAGGAAGCGAGCGAGAAGCTCGGCAGACTTACCGCCAATCTCGACCTCTATCGCAGGACGAGCCTTCAGGCAGTGCTTGAGGAGCATGCGTCGGCGATGTCGGCAGGTGAGCTTTTGAGGCCGGTGATTGCCGGCCTAGCGGGCGTTGCGCATGGCGCTGGAAAGCGTGGTGAACAGGGCGCTGCGCGACTGG
Source organism: Mesorhizobium sp. M1423 (assembly GCF_040317575.1). Taxonomy (NCBI): domain Bacteria; kingdom Pseudomonadati; phylum Pseudomonadota; class Alphaproteobacteria; order Hyphomicrobiales; family Phyllobacteriaceae; genus Mesorhizobium; species Mesorhizobium sp. M1423. Next base: position 57,218 of record NZ_JAMYKU010000022.1, on the reverse strand, counting down.
CGAAGGGCAAGCATGAGGACCAGTCCGATCGAATAATTGAGGGCAACCGCCAGGACCACCGCGAGCAGGTCTGACTGGCTGGTCAGCGATGCCGGCAATTCCCGGTACACGGACCAGGCAAGCAGCGATGACGCGATGAAAAGCCCCTGCATGACCAGGAAGTCGGCTGCGGTCACCGGGCCGACCCGGTGGACAAGAACGGCAAGCACCGGGACGCGCAGCACATAGCCGCTGATCGCGTAGGCCGCCGCGACACCGACGGCGCCCCAGTGCAGGCCGATGATGAAGGCGGCGACCGTCGTCAGCGACGAGTAGATGCCCCAGTGGAACATGGTCTTGGTCTTGCCCTGGCAGATGAAGATCCATCCGGTGGTGCTCGAGACGGACTGGATCAGGCTGGCGATGCCCAGCCAGGCGAAGATCGGCGCCACCGCTGTCCAGCGCTCGCCGAAGAGAAGCCCGACGACCTGGTCCGACGTCAGCGTCAGCGCCGCGATGCCAGGCATGGTGATGGCCGCCAGCATCCAATTGGTCCGCACATAGATGTCGCGAAACCGCGCCTTGTCCTCATGGATGCGGCTCAGCAGCGGCACCATCACGCGTGTCAGCGGCTGGTTGATGTTCTGCAGCGGAAACAGCAGGAGCTTATAGGCGCGGTCATAGTAGCCGAGTTCGATCGCGCCCGAATATTTTCCGATCAGGATGTTGTCGAGATTGCGCGAGAAGAAGTTGGCCAGATTGAAGCCGGTCAGATTGGCGCCGAAGGACAATATGTCGGTATCGACCTTCAGGTCCGGCCGCGACGGCGTCCAGCGCGCCACCTGCCATGCCGCGGCCAGCGCGACAACAGCCGAAACCGCCGGGCCGATGACCAGCGACCAGTAGCCCAGTCCCGCATAGGCGGCGATTGCGGTAGTCGCAAGTCCGGCAGCGGCGGTTATCACATCGTTCAGCGCGAGCTGGCCAAAGCGCAAATGACGGTTCATCAGCGCCAGCGGCACCGCGGCGAGGCTGCCAAGAAGCAGCGGCAAGGCAGAGCCGATGGTGATCCCGACCATGCGTTGATCGCCGTAGAAGGCGGCGATGGCGGGCGCCAGGCATGCCACCACCACGGCACTGCCCAGCCCAACCAGCGCACTGATCCAGAATACCTGGTTGAGCTGTTCGGTGCTGATGTCCTTGCGCTGAACCACAGCCTGCTGCAGGCCTAGGTTTTGAAGCAATCCGACAAAGGCCACGATCGGCCCGACGGAAGCCACGAGACCAAAATCCTCGGGGACCAGCAGACGCGCAAGCACGATGACCGAGAGAAACTGGATCGCCATCTTGAAGCCTTGCGCGCCGATCGTCACCACGCCGCCGCGCAGAGCGACGCGACCGAACTGGGGGGGCGGGTTGGCGTTCATGCCGGGCGCCTGGCTTCGGCCAGTTGAGCAACGATCTGCGCAAAACGTTCGTTGAGCAGGTCCGCGTTGAAATCCTGCTCGATCTTGCGGCGCGCCGCACGTGCGATGCGCTCGCATTTGTCCGGGTTCTCGGCCACCCAGACAAGCTTGCGGGCCAACGCCGCAACGTCTCGCTCCGGTGCGAGGAAGCCTGTCTCCTGATCCTCGATCAACTCGGGGATGCCCGAGTGATAGGTGCTGACAACAATCAGCCCGGCGGCCATAGCTTCCATCAGCGCCACCGGAATACCCTCGAGATCGCCGTCCTGTGCAGCAACGCTGGGCAGCAGGAATACGTGGGCGTCGCGCAGGCGCTGCTTGACCTCGGCGTGCGGGCGCGGCCCGAGGAAAGTCACCATGTCGGCAACGCCGAGATTTGCGGCGAGCTTCTTCAACTCTTCCAGCAATTCGCCGCCGCCAATCACCGTATAGACCCAGTCGCGCCGCGGAAGGCCGGCGAGGGCGCGCAGGGCGAATTCGATGCCCTTCTTTTCGGTCAGCCGGCAGACCGAGATGAAGGACAGCGTGTCCCGGTCCCAGGAACGCCAATGATAGCTGATCTCGCCCGGCCGCACGCCCATATGGTGAACCATGACTTGCGCGGCAGGCGCGCCGACGCCGATCAGGGCGTCGCGGAAAAACGCGTTCACCGGCAGCTGGAGAACGCCCTTTTCGAAAACAACCTTGTAGCGCGCGAGCGTGTCGTCATGCAGCGGTTCGCCGACATCGCGGCCGTGGAATATGGTTACCAAAGGAGCGGAAATCCGGCCTCGTTTCATGGCGCGGGCAACGCGCATGCCGTTATTGCCGAAATGCGCGACGATCACATCGGCGTTCTGCAATTTGCGCGCAAAGGCGATGTCGATAACGGTCGAGAGCTTATCCCAGAACCTGCCCGACCATCTCCTGAGCGTCGGGCGAAAGCGCCCCAGTCTGCCCCACCAGCAGACGACCTTGCCAGGCAGCGCCTGCCAGCGGCGATCGTCGATGTTGCTGTCCTTGCCGAACGACGTCTCGTTGCAGACGACGCCGACTTGCATGCCGCGCTCGAGGCACCCTTCTATCTGGTCGAGGACGAAGGTCTCCGACAAAGAGGGGAACTTATCAACTACGAAGCAAATCTTCATCGAATGGACGATCTTTCGAGGCCGGTCGGCGATCTGCTCGCGCGGATGAGGGCTGAAGCCCGTCGCCGCCGTGCGAGGCGCCCCAAGCGTCTGGTGTTGTGCGTGCCGTTGTCTCAAAGCAGCTCCCACCCCGGTCAGGCGCGAGAGCCGGCTTTTGGGCAACGTGTATGGTTTTGGACGAAATGCATCAGGCGGCATGCTCCAGCGCGCCTTGCCTGGCGTTGTCGAGAACGCCGAGGAAGGTCGCGAACTGAATGTCTGGATTCATTTGCGGCCGCTCCGAAAACAGCCGCGCCGCCGCCGACAGCCTGTCGTACTCGGCCTTGTCGCTCCATAGCCGCCTGACCGCGGCGACCCAGTCGTCGAGCGGTGCGTCATAGTCAAGTACAACGCCGCCGGCGCCGATCGCTTCCGGCAGGCCGCCGCGGCGGGACCCGACGACCGGAATGCCGCTGCAATGGGCCTCGGATGCCACGCGCCCCCAGGCCTCTTCCCATTTGCTGGGCGCCAGCAGGATCTTGGTGCGGCCATAGACCGTCTTCATGTCGCTGGTACGGCTTTCCAGCCTGACGTTGCGCAGCGGCGCGATGGTCCGTTCGATCTGCGCCCGGTGGTCGTCGTCGAGCTTCCAGCTTTCGACGAACAGAAACGGGATTTCGGGGCATTGGCCGGCGATGCGCACGGCGAGTTCGAACCCTTTTTCATTGTAAGGGTTGATCAGCGTGACGAATTCGCCGGTCTTCGGGGTGCTGTAGAGCCCGGGATTGATGGTCGGCGGAATCACGGTCGAGTCGATGCCGAACCTTTCCTTATAGGTGCGCGCGGTGAATTCGGAGTTGGCGATATAAAGCGCCGAATGCAATTCGCGCAGGTCGCCGGCCAGCTCGTGGAATTCGACGTTCCGCAGATAGACCACCAGCGGCACGCCGAGCGCCTGCAGCGCCTTTCCGATCGGCACCGATTTGTGGCACTGCACGACGGCGACATCGGGATCGAGCCGTTCGACCGCGAAGCGCGCCGCCTCCCAGGGAAACCATGCCCGCACGACCGGATAGCCGGGATAGCTGTCGATGACCGCACGCTGGCGAAGCAGCTTCATCTTGGCGCGCGCCTTGAAGCCGAACATGCCATCACCGAACAGTGCCGCCAGGACCGAGGCGTCATGACCGTGCTCGCGCAGCTGCTCGACCAGATGGTGCGTGCTCGACTGAACGCCACCGCTGAACTGCGGCGTGTAGCCGTTGCCGCCTGCAAACAGAACTTTCATGGACCTGGCTCCTTGCTGGACCGCCCTATCGTCACGCCGCCATTCTGCCGATGCTGTGGTATTCGATGCCGTGGCGGGCGATGACCTTGGGGTCGTAGAGGTTGCGTCCGTCGAAGATGACGGGCGTGGTCAGCGCGTCCTTCAAAGCATCGAAGGACGGCGCACTGAAGCTCTTCCACTCGGTCACGATCAAGAGCGCGTCGGCACCTCGCACAGCGGCCTCTTTGGTGCCGCACAGCTGCAGGTCGTCGCGCAACCCGTAGATCGCCTGGCATTCCTGCATCGCCTCGGGATCGTAGGCTTGCACATTGGCACCGGCGGCCCAGAGCGCCTCCATCAGCGTGCGGGCCGGGGCTTCGCGCATGTCGTCGGTATTGGGCTTGAAGGCCAGGCCCCACAGCGCAAAGGTCTTGCCCTTGAGATTGCCCTTGAAATAGCGGTCCACCTTCTCGAACAGGACCGACTTCTGCTGGTTGTTGCGCTCCTCGACGGCACGCAGCAGCTTGGCGTCGAACTTGATGGCTTCGGCGGTCTTGATCAGGGCGCGCACATCCTTCGGGAAGCACGAGCCGCCATAGCCGAGGCCCGGATAGATGAAGTGGTAGCCGATCCGCGGGTCGCTGCCGATGCCCTTGCGGACCTCCTCGATGTCGGCGCCCAGTTGCTCGGCCAGGTTGGCCATTTCGTTCATGAAGCTGATCTTGGTCGCCAGCATGCAATTGGCCGCGTATTTGGTGAATTCGGCACTGCGCACGTCCATCACGATCATCTTTTCGTGGTTGCGGTTGAATGGCGCATAGAGCTCGCGCATCACCGCCTCGGTGTCCTCGTTGCTGGTGCCGACGATGATGCGGTCGGGCTTCATGCAGTCGCTCACGGCGGACCCTTCCTTGAGGAATTCCGGATTGGAGGCGACGTCGAAAGCCAGATCCTCGCGCCCGCGCGCCTTCAGCGTCTCGGCGATCCTGGCCTTTATCCTTTCGCAGGTGCCGACCGGCACGGTCGACTTGCCGACGACGATCTTGGGCGCGTCCATCTCACGACCGATGGCCTCGGCGACGGCCAGCACATATTTCAGGTCTGCCGAACCATCCTCGCCCGGAGGCGTGCCGACCGCGATCATCTGGATCTGGCCATGCTTGATCGCCGCGGCGGCGTCGGTGGTGAACTTGATGCGGCCGGCGGCATGGTTCTCCTTGACCATGTTTTCGAGCCCAGGCTCGAAGATCGGGACATGACCCTGGTTGAGCCGCTCGACCTTTTTTGCATCGATGTCGACGCAGACCACCTGATGGCCGACTTCGGCAAGCACCGCCGCCTGTACAAGACCGACATAGCCGATTCCAAAGACAGTCAAATTCATTCGGTTTCATCCCTGTTCAAGGCTTCGGGGCCTGTTCGAGCTTCGGGCTCGGACCACCTTCGGCCCGGCGGGTTCAGATGCGCTTCTAGTTCGTTTTGCATGCCAGCGATTCCGGGAATTGGCAGGGCTGGCCGAGTGCGGTGAATGCAACGCGGTCCACTTGCATGGCGAGCTTGCGGCCCGGATCCGAGAACGGCCCCATCCAGCCCTTCATCGTATCGCTGCCCCACAGGCTGAAATAGATTCTTTGCGAATGGGTGGGCAGCTTCGCCGGATCGGTGATCTCGTGGACAAGCTTGCCGTTGACGTACCAGCGCAGCCGGTCCTTTTCCCAGACGAAGGCGTAGTCGTTGAAGGCCTTGTCGGTGCCCCCGGCGACGTCGACCAGCTTCTCGTTCTTGCCCTTGCCGGCTATGTAGGCGTTGACCTGGACCTTGGACGTGTCCTTGGTCAGCACCTCGAAGTCGATTTCATCATGCGGCTGCTTGTCGGCATCGCCGACGAAGCTGAAGAATGCCGCGTTGACGCCGGAGCCCGTGTCGGTCTTCATCCGCGCCTCGTAGGTGCCGTAGCCGAAGCGCTGCTTGGTCTGGATCTCGGCGCAGGCGAATTCGCGATCCTTCAGCTTGCGCTTCTCGAAACCGAGCGTCAGCATGCCGTCGGAAAGGCCGATCAGGCTTTTGGACCAGGTGCAGTTCTGATGCTTGCCGTTCGTCCAGCCGTCGGAAATGTACCAGCGCGCGCGACTGAGGCTGGTGAAATCATCGACAAAGGACGGCGCGGTTGGGAGATCCTGGGCGCGGACGGGCACCAGGCCCGCAACCAGGCTGCCGAGAACGATCAGCAGAAACGCGCCGTCTGAACGGAGCCGCCGCAGCTTGCCTGGGATCGGGCGCGTGAACGGGGTGCCGCCGGTTGCCGGGGTGGACGTGCTTTTAGGATCTGCGTTCATATCAAACTCACCTTTGTGCTGTGCGCCCCCAAAGCGATCGTTCGAACCGTGACGAAACAAGCTAATCTTGACCTCTGTCGCTCCTAGGCTCCGTGTAGCGTGCCCAAAACCATTGCGCCGACTCCGGGATATTCGCTCAACCTGTGCCGGGACCGGCGGGTTTCACAAAATCGGTCCTTATGTCTGGGCCGTTCTGCCGATCCTCCTCGAAGATTTCATCCAGCGAATGACGGAGATCCTTCATCATCTGCTTCTGGCGCGAGAGCGCAGCGATGCGCCGCTCGCAATTCAGGATCGACCTAGTCAGTTCGCCAACTTCGGAAGACCTGCGGGAGGAGACCGCCCCGTTTTCCATGGCCTCGACCAGGAAGGCGGCATTGGTGGCCGTTGTCCTGTAGCGGTTCTCAAGTCCGTTCTTCTCCGCCTCGACCTCGGCCGCGATCTGGTCCAGCAGCTTCGCCAAGCGATCGAGTCGCGCGGTGTCGGTCTGCGTGTCGCGCGCCGGATCTCTCGATCGGAAGCGAAAGATCGAGGCCATGCAGTCAGCGCCCCATCATCGTCGAGACGATGACCGGCCTTGGCGCCCGTCCACGTTCAAAAGACATTTCTCGCATCGTCCAGCTCCTCTGACAGGGGATGTCTCGGGCCAGTTCGGTTGGCCGTCCAAAATTGCTGCACCGCAACATAGATTGCCATTCCCCGCGCGCATAGGCAACCACCTAGATCGTAAACTCATAAATCGCGTCGAAATGGTGCGAGCCGACCGAGGTAAGGCGATCGCCACGTTGACGAGCCTAGCTTTCGCCGGCTGTGCTGGTTCCGGCCATGAGGAAGCGCAGCGGCGGCGCATGCTGACGCTTCGCGGCGAAGCCAGCGCGGCGAAACAGCGCATCCAGCTTGTCGGAGGCAACGCCGCGGACGACGGCCGTGAGGTTGGACGAGCCGGCCAAGGCATAGGCCACAGCCGGCGCCAGCCCGCGCTCAGTCTTCACGTCTAAGAACTTCCGCAACCGGTATTTGTCGCGAATGTGCCGCTCGTGCCTTCTCAGCGCAGCCTTCGATGCCTCCGGCAAACTGTCGATCGCAAGCAGTGCCAGGTCGGCATCGGCCAGATGCTTCAGATCCTGGGTGTTGTGCCGTCCGCTCAGCGAATCGGCGCGCACGATCGCGCCGTAGCCACAGGATTTGATGACCTTGAAGCGCGCGCCATGCGCAACCGCGCGCGCATAGAGTTCATAGTCTTCGCCAAGGCGCAGCTTCTCGTCGTAGCGCAGCCCATGCCGATCGAGGAAGGCGCGGCTGATCACGGGTTTGAGGAAGCCCAGTTCCCCTCGTTGCACACGGCGCCTGGAGATGTTGGCGTCGATGAAACCCTCGAAATCGAGGAATTCCGGCTCGGGCGAAAACGGTGGAGCGACGATTTTCGAGACGTCGGTTGCCGCGTCATCCCTGACAAGCATGATGTTGTCTGCCGCGAAATCCCAATCGGTGCTGGCGAACAGTCTGTGAAACCTGCCTTCGAAAAAGAAATCATCAGCGTCCAGGATGCTGATGAACGGCGACCTGGAACCGGCTATCGCGGCGTTGCGGGCAAAGGAGGGGCCGCGATTGACGTCGAAGCGGATGACGGAAAGGCGGCCCGTGCCGTCGTCGGCTGCATGGGCGACTTTCGCGGTATCGTCGGTGGACGCGTCGTCGACGACGACGACTTCCGCAACCTCCGGCTCGCGCAATGCCGATGCAATGGCAGCCGGGATTGTCCGCGCCGCGTTACGGGCAGCGATGATCACGCAGACTTGGGATGATGTCATGGACATGCCTCTCGATTGCAGAAATCGTTGCGGATTTCCTCGCCCTCCCCGCTCAATGCCTCACCGCCCGTCTGACATGCATCGGCCCAAATGCCTATGCTGCAAGTGCGAAGCAAGCATCGCCAAAATCATCGGCGCCGTCCAGTTTTTCATTTGGCTGGGTGTCATGACGCGGCTGGGCAGGCGGCGAGCCGCAATCGGGATAGCTCCCGAAAGGCGCCGCTTGGCAGAGCCGCTCCTGCACGCCCCGGATCAAGCCACTGGCGCGCTCAGTTGGCCAACCAGTCACTGCCGAGTAGGTCGTGGCGATGGAGAGCGGCCGCTTGGTGGCGGCCGGGAGCATCGAGGAATTGAAGAAACGGGATGCCGACTTGCGGCGTGTTGCTGGAGGCCAACGCCCGAAATCAGTGAAGGCCTCTCCTGGCGCTTAATTTCTCGCCTTCGGCCGCTTCGTTCGAACTCAGCTTTCGTTCTGCGTCGCGAATTTTGTCGGCCGAGGTCGGGGCATTTCTTGCGACCATGGCAAAGACCAGCAGAAAATAACCGAGTTGGATGACTATGGCGCAGCCGATGACGCGAAAAAGCGTCGTGCCGAGCGAGGCGCCGCCCAAATAGGACCAGACGACCACGATCGCCAGCGCAAAACACATTCCGATAATGAACTTTGGCAGTGACATACCCGATAGCCCATCAACCGGCTCGGGAAAAAATGTCGACAAGCCCACCCCGAGCACCTCCCTTAAACTCTGCGAGCTTATTTAGGTTGCCCGCTTCTGGCCGGTTGCTTCCGGCCTTGCCCAATCTGTCCATACTCCGACAGAAACAATTTGCAACTCTATTGAGGCGAGCAATAGGCGGCAAGGGCAGCTACGGAATAATTTTAAGCGAATCCTCAGGATCGACTCTGCCATGGTGCAATGCACACGTCGGCATCACCACTGATTGACGGATATCGACTCGCTCCAGTAAGATTTATAATATTGACCAGTATCTTATCATAACATCAGTCGATATTTTGAACTTCTAAATGACGGCAAAGCTCCGCAACCGGGTATAAAGAGCGATTCGCCTAAAATCAGCCCCAAAATTGGACTAGATTTTCCAAAATTGCCCATAATCTGTCGCCTTTGCGACATAAAGGCAAAATTTTGTGCAGGACGAGTTCATTATTTAGTCAGTTCATGACGCGACTATTACAACCGGCTGGGAAATTGTGTGTTGCGCTGCAACATTTTTTTGGTATCGTGTGCTAAACCATCCGTTCAACGTATGGAGTTTACGCATGAGGGACGTAGCCAAGCCGGCCGACGCGGATTTTTCGCAGGCCGGCGTCGATTTTCCGCCGCCGATCGGCGGCCTGCTCAAACGCAGCTTCGATATTGCCGGTTCGCTGATCGGCCTGGTCGCTCTCAGCCCGCTGTTCGTGATGATAGCGCTGCTTGTCAGGTTTTCCGATGGCGGGCCGATTTTCTATGGTCATAGCCGGATCGGCCGCGGAGGGCGGATTTTTCCGTGCCTCAAGTTCCGCACCATGGTTCCAGACGGCGAGCGGGTGCTTGCTGCCTATCTCGCCGCGAATCCGGAGGCCAACGCCGAATGGATAGCGACCCGCAAGTTGAAGAACGACCCGCGTATCACGCGCGTCGGAGCGGTGCTGAGGAAGCTCAGCCTCGACGAATTGCCGCAGATCATCAATATCCTGCAGGGGGATATGAGCCTGGTCGGGCCTCGTCCCGTGGTACGCGATGAGCTGGAGATCTATGGCAATTCGGCCGTCTATTACCTGAAATCGCGCCCCGGCCTAACCGGGCTCTGGCAGGTTAGCGGACGCAACGATGTTTCCTACGACAGCCGCGTCGCGTTCGATCGCCACTATGTCGAGAACTGGTCGATGTTCGAAGACATTCGCATCATCATCAAGACCGTACCTGCGGTCTGGATGTCGCGAGGCTGCTACTGACGGCCGCTTGCTGGCCGTGCATCGAGGAGCGACTGTCCAGAATTCGAGCCCGGAACTCAGGCATCGGGACTCAGGCATCGGGCGGGCAAACCAGATCGGAAACGCTCAGTTGAAAGCAGATATATTCGACTTTTTTTACACCGGCATTCTCTCCAGACGCATGCGGCGAGTACGACTTTTGACGACTTGCCTCACGCTGGCGACCGGCCTGTCGCTGGCCCTGCCGCAGTTTGCCTTCGCCGACGACTATCGGCTTGGAGCACAAGACAAGCTAACCATCCGCGTGGCGGAATGGCAGACCGTCGAAGGCACGTTCCGTGACTGGTCGGCCATCAATGGAGAATACACGGTCGGGCCGGCAGGAACCTTGTCGGTGCCGTTCGTCGGCGAGATGCCCGCATCCGGCAAGACGACCTCGGAGATCGCGGCATCGCTCGGCGAGGCGCTACAGCGTAAGCTCGCCCTGGCTGACAAGCCCGAGGCTTCCGTCGAAATGGCGCAGTACCGGCCGTTCTATATTTCTGGCGAGGTGCAATCGCCCGGACAGTATCCTTGCGTGCCTGGGCTGACGGTGCTGAAAGCGATGAGCATTGCCGGCGGAACGCGGCGGAACGCGGAGAGCGGGCAGCGCTACGACCGCGACCTGATCAATGCCAAGGGCAATTTCGACGTACTTCAAGACCAACAGGTCAGGCTGATCGTCAAGCGCGCCCGCATCGAAGCGGAACTGGCGAACAAACCGTCATTCGAAGTGCCGAAAGAAGTGGCCGACGATCCGAAGCTGCCCAGCATCGTTGCCGATGAGACGGCGATCCTGGCGGCCGACCAGAAGAAACTCAACCTACGCTTGCAGGCGCTCGACGACTTGAAGGCGCTGCTGCAGAGCGAGATCGATTCGCTGCAGAAAAAGATCGTCAACCAGCAGAAGCAGGTCGATCTGGCGAAGGAGCAGCTCAACGGTATCGGCTCGCTGGCGCAAAAAGGCCTGGTCGTCAACACCCGGGTTTTGAATTCCCAGCAAACCATCGCCGACCTCGAAGGCCAGATACTGGATTACGAAACGGCGATTCTCACGGCCAAACAGTCGATCAGCAAGGCCACTCAGGACGCTATCGATCTGGAGAACACCCAGAACTCCACCCTCGCGACCGACCGGCAACAGACGGAAGCCGACCTCAACGAAGCGACGCTGAAGCTGAATATGGAAAAAGGCTTGATGACCGAAGCCCTGTCGGGCAACCCCATGCCGCAATTCTATGGCAACAACGAACCAGCCGCCATGTCGTTTTCCCTAGTGCGGGTGGTCGACGGCAAGACCAGCGAAATCACCGCCGACGAAGACACGCCGGTACTGCCCGGGGACGTGATCAAGGTCAAACCGGCGCCCCTGGCCATCCAGTAGCTTCTTTCCACCGGAGCGAAGCACCCACCTCGCAGGCGGCGGCCTGCGGGGTTTTGGGCTTCGTAGTTTATGGATCAGAAAACAAGGCGGCCTTTGGGCGACGAACAGCCCGGATCGGCCCGCTTTAGCCTCGCACGGCGTCCGGTTCCTCGAGATGGTTCACGGCGCTCCGCCGGGAACGGGCGACGGACGGCACCTTCACCAGCTTGAAGTAGCTGTAATACAGCAGGAACGATCCCATGATGTAGGGATTGAGGGTCTCGACCTCGACGAAGGAGCGGATGAACAAAAGCACCATGACGCCAGCGAGAATCACAGACTCGGCTTGCCATGTCCTGAATATCAGCGCCGAGACGTGCCCCCAGAGCGTGCGCAGGATGATCAGCGACAGCAGTGTCGCACCGACGAAGCCGAGTTCCACCAAGGTCTCGATGTAGGTGTTGTGGAAGTGGAAGCCGCTTCGCGCGGCGATGTAGAATTCATTCCACAGCCGCTCGGCCTCGGAGAAGCCCTGCACCCAATACGCCGCGTAGCCGACGCCGAGGATGGGCGATTGCTGCGCGGCATTCCAGCCCTGCTGCCAGAGGTAGGTCCGTCCGGTGAGCGTCGAATCCTTGCCGAAGAGGCCAAGGACAAAGTCCATTAGCCCGAGATTCAGCGCAATCACGGTGCAGGCGACCAGCCCGCCTGCACCGATCACGAAAATAACCCGGCGATGGCGGAGCGAAAGCAGCTTGCCCATGGAAAGCAGCGCGACCAGGGCGAGAACCGCCGGGGTCGATGCCATCGAAGTGGCCGAATGCGACACGACCAGCAGATAGCCCGACAGAAGGACGATTGGTACAATCAACAAAAAACCTATGCGGCCGCGCCTGAGAAAGGCCAGGTAGACAACGCAGAAATAGATGCCAAGCGATGCGACAAAGCCGATCTGGTTCTTGGAGCTGAAAGCGCCGACGAAATTGTATGTCCCGTCGAGAACGTCGTAGGAATAACTCGCGACCTTGAGCGAGTAGAGCAGGACGACGAAAATCCCTATTAGGGCGCCTATGGTCAAGGTCCGGACGCTGACCGTGCGCGCGGCAATGTAGGCGCATGCGATATGGGAACAATATTGCACGGCCGTCCTTGCCGTGGTGCCGGGAGCTGCCGACCAGAACACCGAGAAGCAGACATAGGCTGCAAACGCCAGCGGAAGCCAGGCGCTGGAAGCGTGCCTTAGTATTTTCCGGTAGTCGACCAGGATGAGCGGCAGCCAGACTGCATAATAGGCCAGGATCATGGCCTGGCCGAAAATGGTCGAGTAGGAGAACGCCCAGATCGAGACGGCAACGGCAAAGCTGCCATAGACCGTGTTCTTGTCCGGATCGATCAACAGAGATTTTGGAATCTTCATCTCGGTATCGGTTTTCCGCCCTTGCAGCTCAATGCCGATTTCATGGGCCGCTCATGGGTCGATTCATTGGATCGATGGGAGCCTCGCCTGCAGGCGCTCGCATTGTGCAGTGCAATATAGCGCATCCGGCGCCGCATGTCACCCGGATGACAAACTGGGCGAAGTCGTTCCTGCAGTTCTCCCATGCCGGACGAGACGATTTGGCCAGGAGGCAGTGCCGTTCAATTGCCTGGTGCTGGCCCATCACGAAGCTGTTCGGAGGCTGCAAGTCCGCGCTTGAACTTGTGCGCCGTTGACTTCACATTCGCCGCCGATTGGGAGGAAGACCACATGCCGATGAGTTTCGCGGGACGATTTGCCGGACGGTCTGTTGTTGTCACCGGCGGCGCCTCAGGCATCGGCCTTGCCGTCGCGCAAAGGATCACTGAGGAAGGCGGGCGTGTTTCGGTCTGGGATCGCGATGCCGCCCAGATCGAGCAGGCCAAGGCCATTGTTCCAGGCCTGCACAGCGTCACCTTAGACGTCGCCGACCCCATAGCGGTCGAAGCCGCCGCCCGAGAGACGATAGAAGCGATTGGCGCAGTCGATGTCCTTGTCACCAGCGCTGCCATCACCGGACCGAACATGACGACCTGGGAGTATTCCGTAGAGGATTGGCGCCGGGTCATCGACATCAACATCAACGGCGTCTTCTTCTGCAACAAAGCGCTGGTCCCGCATATGCTCGAACGCAATTACGGCAGGATCGTCAACATCGCCTCGATTGCCGGCAAGGAAGGTAACCCGAACGCCTCGGCCTACAGCACCTCCAAGGCCGCGGTGATCGGCATGACCAAGTCGCTCGGCAAGGAATTGGCCAAGACCAAGGTGACGGTGAACTGCGTCACGCCGGCGGCCGTGCGCACCGCGATCTTCCAACAGATGAGCCAGCAGCACATCGACTTCATGCTGTCCAAAATACCAATGGCGCGGTTCGGCGAGGTCGAGGAGGTGGCGGCGCTGATTTGCTGGATCGCGTCCGAGGAATGCTCGTTCACGACGGCTGCCGTCTTCGACGTCTCCGGCGGCCGGGCGACCTACTGAGGCCGGCCGGACGGCAACCGCTCGACCGGATCGCAGCGCCTCAGTCGTGGAGCTGCCGCGAGATCGGCGGGCCGATCAAAAAATCGCTGAATATGACCTCGAAGCCCTCGCGCTGCGGCGAGCAGCACATCATGCCGACATCAACCGTTTTCGAGGGTGGGAAATAGGCAAGCCGCACCGGCTTCCAATGCTTGTCGGACGCGTCCAGATACTGGACACGGATCGTCTCGGCATGACGCGTCAAGCGGATCCTGACGCCGTCCGGGTCGGCCGGAATATTGGCCAGCGACCAGTCGGAGGCATCGTTGGTGACGACGACGGAAAAATACATCAGCCCGTCGGTGTATTCGATGCCGGCCTTGATCCAATGGATCTCGCTCAGGCGGACCATAAGCCCGGCTTGGTCGTAAAGCACCTCATAGTGCCCCTTGACCGTGACTTCGGCGCTGAAATCGCCCTCGACCTCACGATAGAGGAAATGGCCATTGTCGCGCCAGAAGCCGTAGAACGTCTCGCGCCAGAAGTCTGTCTCCTTGCCGGTCCGCACATGCACCGTATTGTCGCCGAACTCGTGGTGCGGCGGCGGATTGAGCCAGGTCAGGTCCGTATTTTCAGATGCCATCGATTTGCTCGCCTGCCTGGCTGGTCCCGGATGAGTGCCGCCGTGATCAGCCAGCGAATGTATAGGCGGTCTTCACGGTGGTGTAGAACTCCGCGGCGTAGCGGCCCTGCTCGCGTGGGCCATAGCTCGACCCCTTGCGCCCGCCGAAGGGCACGTGGAAGTCGACGCCCGCCGTCGGCAGGTTGACCATGACCATGCCGGCTTCCGAGTTGCGCTTGAAATGCGTGGCATGCTTGAGGCTCGAGGTGCAGATGCCGGACGTCAGCCCGAACGGCGTGTCGTTGGCCACCGCCAGCGCCTCGTCGTAGTCCTTGACGCGGATGACGTTGGCGACAGGTCCGAAAATCTCCTCACGGGAAATGCGCATGGCGTTGGTGGTTTCGGTGAACAGCGCCGGTTGCAAATAGAAGCCGCGGGTTTCGCGATCGAGCCGCTCACCGCCGAAAGCAAGATCGGCACCTTCCTGACGTCCGATGGCGATATAGTCCTCATCCTGTTTGAGCTGGCTCTGGTCAACCACCGGCCCGATCTGGGTCTTGGCATCGAGAGCGTCGCCGATGACCAGCTTGCCCAGGCGATCTTTCATCGCCTCGACGAAGCGGTCATGGATGCCGTCCGTCACCACCAGGCGGGACGACGCCGTGCAGCGCTGGCCGGTCGAGAAGTAGGCACCGTTGATGGCGCAATCGACGGCGACGGCAAGGTCCGCATCGTCGAGCACGACAAGCGGGTTCTTGCCGCCCATTTCGAGCTGGAACTTGCGCATGTGCTCGACGCTTGCGGCGGCGACGCGCTTGCCGGTGCCGACCGAGCCGGTGAAGGTGATTGCGTTGAGGTCAGGGCTGTCGAGCATCGCCTGCCCGACCACCGAACCTTTGCCCATGACCAGGTTGAGCACGCCCTTCGGCAGGCCGGCGCGATGCAGGATGTCGACAATGGTCCAGGCGCTCTCCGGAACGAGTTCCGCCGGCTTGAAGACGATAGTGTTGCCGTAGGCCAGCGCCGGAGCGATTTTCCAGGCCGGAATGGCGATCGGGAAATTCCACGGCGTGATGATGCCGACGACGCCGACCGCTTCGCGGGTGATCTCGACGCCGACGCCGGGCCGCACGCTTGGCACCAGCTCGCCCGACAGGCGTAGCGTCTCGCCGGCGAAGAAGTCGAATATCTGGGCAGCCCGCACAGTCTCGCCAATGCCCTCGACCAGCGTCTTGCCTTCCTCGCGCGCCAAGGCCCGGCCGATTTCATCTTTCCGCGCGGTGATCTCGTCCGACGCCTTCCTCAGCACCGCGTGGCGTGCCAGCAGGCCCGATCGGGACCATGCCGGAAATGCCGCCTTCGCCGCCGCGATGGCCTGCCGGGCGTGCTCGGCGCCTCCCGATGCATATTCGCCGACCACGTCGTCGAGATTGGACGGGTTGATGTTGCGGGAGCCGGCATCGCCTACCCACTCGCCGTCGATGAGGTTCTTTCGAAACGGGATCATGTCGCTGTCTTCCTTGTCGTCCTTCGATCGCCGTCTATCTGGACCACCGACCGCCACACCGCAAGGCCGAAAGGCGGGCAAACTTCTCCTCCTCGACAGGCATGTGATAGGGGTCGGGCTGGAAAAGATGATTCCAATATGGTGCGTCGTGGATCGCACGGGAGGAAAAGTATCATGTCCGACAACGCGTTGCCGCTGGTGATCAGCGCACCCCAACCCCGCACGCTCGACCTGATCTTCACGCCGGCTGCGCTGACGAAATTTCGGTCGAAATACCGCATCGTCGAAACATCGCCCGAAGGTGTCGCGGCGCTGCCGGCCGATATCCTTGGCGAGGCGCGCTACATCGTCGGCCAGCCGCCGATCGCGCCAGAGACACTGGAAAAAATGAAGGCGCTGCGCTGCATCTTCAATGTCGAGAGCAACCTCATCAACAACATGCCATATGAGACGCTGTTTTCGCGCGGCATCCATGTCGTCACCACTGGGCTGGTCTTTGCCGAACCGGTGGCCGAGCTCGGCGTTGCCATGGCGCTCAACCTTGCCCGCGACATCGTCGATGCCGACCTCGCTTTTCGTCAAGGCAAGGAATTGTGGGGCGGCGACGGCAACCGGACGGCGCGGCTTCTTTCCGGCGCGGATGTCGGCATCATCGGCTTCGGCGATCTCGGCCGCGCGCTCAACCGGCTTTTGACGGGTTTTCGCACGCGGACAAAAGTCTTCGACCCGTGGCTGCCGCCGTCGATCCTGATCGAGAACGGCGTTGAGCCGGCCTCGCTCGATGAAGTCCTGTCGAGCAGCGATTTCGTCTTCGTCGTCACTTCGGTGACCAGCGAAAACCAGGGTTTCCTCGGCGCCGAAGCCTTTGCCAGGATGCGCGAGGGATCCGCTTTCATCCTACTCAGCCGGGCTGGCGTGGTCGATTTTCCGGCACTGATGGATGCTGTCCGCAGCGGCCACATCGTCGCCGCCAGTGATGTTTTTCCTGAGGAGCCGCTGGCCCAAGATCACCCGGTCCGCACATTGCCGGGGTTCCTGCGCTCCGCCCACCGGGCCGGCGCACTCGACATCGCTTTCAAGCGGATGGGCGACATGGTGCTGGAAGACATGGACCTGGTCGACCGCGGCCTGCCGCCGATGCGTTCGAAGCGGGCCGAGCGTGAGACCGTTTCGCGAATGCGCTCAAAGCCGGTCGACAAGAATTAAGCCGTCTGTCCCGACGGTCGCACATGCTCAGATCGTGAAGGACCAAAACAGGCAGGCCAGTGTCGCAGCGGCGAAGACGACGAAGAACAGGCTTCTCAACAGGATGTTGCGCCGCAGTTCGTTGATGAAGAGATGGCATCCGACGATGGCTGCGACAAACAGGAACCGCCAGTTCAGCAGTGCCGAGAGCACATCGTGCTGACCGAAAGCAAATCTGGCGGCGAGACATCCAACGATGACCGCGAACAACACGATGACCGTCCAGAAGATTGCATCGGCGGCATGCGTCAGGACGATGCCGGCGAGCCTGATCGGCAGAACCATCATCAGCAGTGCGCTGAGGAAGTAGACCGCCGCGAGCGGAATGAATGCCCCTGCATCGGCGACGTCACTCAAGCGCTTGGCGCCGATCGCGCCATAGGGATAGCCATGCCTGGCCACCGCCAGGCTGAGCGCCATCAGCAAAGCCGTCAGCACGGCCGCAAGCGCGAATGAGGTCAGGGCTTTACTCATGGGGCTCCCGTTCCGAACGAATCGAAGTCAGAACGGTGGTAGCCTATGGTTTGTAAATTGCTAGTAAGCATCATGCAGCGGCGCGGCAGAGTTCCTCGGCGCATTCACTCTGCAGCTTGCAGACGCCGCCCGTCGATAATGGTCTTGATCTCGGCGCGGCAGGAGCCGCAATTGGTGCCGGCGTGAAGGGCGGCGCCGATTGCCGCGACGCTGGTGCAGCCGCCGCGCACCGCTTCCGCGATCTGGTTGGCACCGACCCCGAAACAGGCGCAGACGATGGCGCCGCGGTCGACGCTCTTGCCGCCAGGCCTGCCGGCGACGATCGCCAGCCGCGCCTGCCGATCGGCATGGTCGGCACCCAGTTGTTCGGCCGCCCAGCCGCGCGACACCGCTACCGGGGTAGGCGCAAGATAGAGCGCGCCGACCAGCCGACCGCCCGCGAAACGGGCGAAGCGATGGTGCCCGCCGGCGATGTCGTGATAGGCGAGCGCCTCGCCTTCCGGGCCGAACAGCGCGGCGGCAAACCCGGTCCAGTCGCGGCTGTCCTGCAGCGCAATTTCAAGGCGCCAGCCGGCGGGGCAGCGGGCGAGGCTCCAATAATCGGCGTCGATGGATGCGGGCCGTTCCGCAAGCACCGCGAAGCCGAAGGCCGTGGCGGCGAACCGCTCGATTCGGGCGGCAACGTTCTTTGAAGCCGGCTGGCCTGAAATCGCATCAGTCGTCGGCGCGACCAGGGCATCGACGCGCGCGCGCGCGGAAAACTGATCGGTCCAGTGCATCGGCACGAACACAGAGCCTTGGCGTTGGCGCCCTGTCACCAGCGCGCGGACCACGACCTCGCCATAAGCTGTCGAGACGCGCACAATATCGGCATCGCCGATGCCGTAGTGCTGCGCATCAGCCGGGTGAATTTCGACGAAAGGCTCGGCCATGTGCTGCGACAGGCGCGGGCTCTTGCCGGTTCGCGTCATGGTGTGCCAGTGGTCGCGCACGCGCCCGGTGTTGAGCACCAACGGGTAGTCCAGGCTGGTGCGGGTTTGGGCGGTTGGGCGGATGGCAATAAAGCGTGCCTTGCCGTCGGGTGTGTAGAAATTGCCGTTGGCAAAGAAGCGGGTGCTTTTGTCCTCCGGCTGATGCCACGCACCCCCCTCTGGCCTGCCGGCAATCTCCCCCTCAGGGGGGGAGATTGGCAGTTTTGCCGGCACCGCCTTTTCAGCAATGGTAACGATTGGCGAAACCGGTGGCGACATCCAATCTCCCCCCTTGAGGGGAAGATGGCCGGCAGGCCAGAGGGGGGTGCCTTGGCTCGGCGCTGGCCATTGGAATGGCGCCAATTTCTCAAAGGTCCCTGAATCAATCCCGCCAAACGCGCCTATATCAAAATCGCGCGCGCCATCATTCTCGAAGCCCGATAACGCCGCGTGCTCGGCGAAGATGTCGGCCGGCGACACATACGAAAAAGCCTCGCCAAACCCCATCCGCCTGGCGACTTCAGCGATGATCCACCAATCTGGCCTTGCCTCGCCGGGCGTGGCCAAAAAAGCCCGCTGGCGCGAGATGCGGCGCTCCGAATTGGTGACGGTGCCGTCCTTCTCGCCCCATGCCGCCGCCGGCAGCCGGACCTGAGCATGGCGGACCGTGTCGGTCTCGCCCAGCACGTCCGAGACCACGACAAACGGGCAAGCCTTGATCGCCGCCTCGACGGCGTCGGCATCCGGCATCGAATCGGCAGGATTGGTCGCCATGATCCACAGCGCCTTGATGCGTCCATCGGCCACCGCTTGGAACATCTCGACCGCTTTCAGGCCGGGCTTTTCGACGACGGTTGGCGCGTTCCAGAAGCGCTGCACGCGGTTGCGGTGCTCGGGGTTTTCGATCTCCATGTGGGCGGCCAGCATGTTGGCCATGCCGCCGACCTCGCGGCCGCCCATGGCATTGGGCTGGCCGGTCACCGAAAACGGCCCGGCGCCGGGCTTGCCGATGCGGCCGGTGGCGAGATGGCAGTTGATGATGGCATTGACCTTGTCGGTGCCGGAAGACGACTGGTTCACGCCCTGGCTGTAGACGGTCACCGTCTTCGCCGTCGCGGCAAACAGGCTGTAGAAGCGGGACAGTTCGTCCTCACTGAGACCCGTGGCAGCTGCGATGCCGGCAAGGTCGAGCGCCGAGGCAGCGAAAAGCGCTTGCCCGAATCCGGTCGTGTGCGCCGTGATATAGGTACGGTCCAGCGCGTTATGCTGGCCGAGATAGGCGAGCAGCCCTGTGAACAAAGCGACGTCGCCATCGGGCGCGATCGCCAGATGCATGTCAGCGATATCCGATGTCATGGTGCGGCGTGGGTCGATCAGCACCACCTTCATCTCGGGCCGCTTTTCCCGGGCAGCGGCAATGCGCTGATAGAGCACCGGATGGCACCAGGCGAGATTGGAGCCGACGAGCACGATCAGGTCGGCAAGTTCCAGATCCTCGTAATTTCCCGGAACCGTGTCCGAGCCAAAGGCGCGGCGGTGGCCGGCGACCGACGAGGCCATGCACAGGCGCGAATTGGTGTCGATATTGGCCGAGCCGACAAACCCCTTCATCAGCTTGTTGGCGACGTAGTAGTCCTCGGTCAGCAACTGGCCGGAAACATAAAAGGCGACCGAATCGGGGCCGTGTTCGGCAATGGTTTGCGAGAAGGTCGAAGCGACTAGATTGAGCGCTTGGTCCCAGTCGGTACGGCGACCGTGGATTTCCGGATGAAGCAGCCTGCCGTCGAGATCGATGGTCTCGGCCAGTGCGGAGCCTTTGGAGCAGAGGCGGCCGAAATTCGCCGGGTGGTCCGGGTCGCCACGAACGGTTATTTCACCGTCCGCGGCGACCTTCGCCAGCACGCCGCAACCCACCCCGCAGTAGGGGCAGGTGGTCCTCACCTCGCGCGCTTCATCAATCTGCATGGTTCACGCCGCGCGGCTGGCCAGCGCTTCCAGCGCAATGAACAGCCGCTCGCCGTCGATCCGCACCGCAATGGTGCGCACCGCACCCTCGTCGGCGCCGAGCGCCTTGCCGGTTTCCAGCGAGATCACCCAGTTGTGCAAGGGACAGGTCACCGCCGTGCCATGGACGATGCCCTGGCTGAGCGGCCCACCCTTGTGCGGGCAATGGTCGTCGATGGCGAAGACCTGATCGTCGGCCGTACGGAAGACGGCGATCTTGCCTTCCGGCGTGGCGACGCAGCGCGCGCCGCGACGCGGAATGTCTGATATCGAGCCGATTGATACCCAATTCATGTGGCTATTCCTCTTTTGCGCGTGTTCTTGTCCGGAAACCGCATTCCACTTTTCGGGAACACGCGCCTACTCCGCCGCCTGCGCAAAGCCGACCGAAGCCATTGGCCGGAATTCATGCTTGTCCTTGCCGGAAGCACGTTCCGACCACGGGTCGACCTGGGCGAATTTCTGCGAAAAGACGAAGCGGTCGAAATAGGCTTTGCGCTTCTCGCCATCGTCCATGATCTGGCGCTTGATCTCGGCGATGCCGACGCGCTTGGCCCATTTGTAGATACGCTCGAGATAGCGGCCCTGCTCGCGATACATCTGCGTCAACGCCACGATATGCTCCAGCGACTCGTCCTCGGTCTTGACCAGGCCGAGCACTTCGGTGCCCTTGATGTCGAGCCCGGCGGCGCCGGCGAAATGGATCTCGTAGCCGCTATCGACGCAGATCACGCCGACATCCTTGCAGGTCGCCTCGGCACAGTTTCGCGGACAGCCCGATACCGCCATCTTGACCTTGGCAGGGGTCCACGAGCCCCACATGAATTTTTCGATACGGATGCCCAAACCGGTCGAATCCTGCGTGCCGAAGCGGCACCAGTCGGAACCGACGCAGGTCTTTACGGTGCGCAGCCCCTTGGCATAGGCGTGGCCGGAGACGAAGCCAGCCTGGCCGAGATCGGCCCACACCGCCGGCAGGTCTTCCTTGCGGATGCCGAGCATGTCGATGCGCTGGCCGCCGGTGACCTTGACCATCGGGATCTCGAACTTGTCGACGACGTCGGCGATGGCGCGCAATTCGGCGGCGTTGGTGACGCCGCCCCACATGCGCGGCACCACCGAATAGGTGCCGTCCTTCTGGATGTTGGCGTGAACGCGCTCGTTGATGAAGCGCGACTGGTAGTCGTCGGCGTATTCGTCGGGCCAGTCGCAGACGAGATAATAGTTTAGCGCCGGCCGGCATTTGGCGCAGCCGCAGGAGGTCTTCCATTCCAACTCCTGCATGACGGCGGGAATGGTCTTCAGGCCCTTGGCCTTGATCAGCCGGCGGACCTCGTCATGACCAAGCGCGGTGCAACTGCACATCGGCTGGACCGCCGCGGGGTTGTATTTGTCGCCGATGGTCAGCACCATCAACTTCTCGACCAGTCCGGTGCACGAGCCGCAGGAGACAGACGCCTTGGTGTGCGCGCGCACGTCGTCGAGCGAGGTCAGGCCCTTGGCCGTGATCGCGCCGGTGATCTTTCCCTTGCAT
The DNA here is from genome assembly GCF_040317575.1 of Mesorhizobium sp. M1423. NCBI lineage: Bacteria > Pseudomonadati > Pseudomonadota > Alphaproteobacteria > Hyphomicrobiales > Phyllobacteriaceae > Mesorhizobium > Mesorhizobium sp. M1423. The sequence goes on along the minus strand of NZ_JAMYKU010000022.1, from coordinate 35,076 downwards.
ACGCCGTTGCAACCGCAGATTTCCGCATCATCCGGCAAGGCTGCAACGGCCGCCATAGGGTCCAGGGGGGCGCCTCCCTGGTAGGACTGGCCGAAGATGAGCGTATCGCGCATCTCGGATATATCGGTCTGCTTCTTCTTGAGGTCGTTGAACCAGGCGCCGTCGGCCGTCTCGCCGTAGAGCACTGTGCCGATGATGCGGTCGTCCTTGAGCACCAGGCGCTTGTAGACGCCGGCCGCCGCATCGCGCAGCACGATCTCCTGGCGGTCATCGCCCTCGGCGAAGTCGCCGAGCGAGAACAGTTCGATGCCGGTGACCTTGAGCTTGGTCGGCGTGTCCATGTGGACGAAAGCCGCTGCCTCATTGCCGGCCAGATGGCTGGCGGCGACGCGCGCCATCTCGTAGAGCGGCGCGACCAGCCCGTAGACCTGGCCGTTGACCTCGGCGCATTCGCCGATTGCATAGATGTCGGGATCGTTGCTGCGCATGCCGGCGTCGACGACAATGCCGCGATTGACGGCAATGCCGGCTTCCTTCGCCAGGACCGCGTTCGGCCTGATGCCCACGGCCATGACGACGAGCGTTGCGGGAATGACAGTGCCGTCGGCAAGCTCCACCCGCTCGACCTTGCCGTTGCCGGTGATCGCCTGGGTGTTGGCCTTGGTGATGACCTTGATGCCGCGCTGCTCGACGGCGCGCTGCAGGAGATATCCGGCGGCCGGATCGAGCTGACGCTCCATCAGCGTCGGCATGACATGCAGCACGGTGACGTCCATGCCTTGCGCATTCAAGCCCGCTGCTGCCTCGAGCCCGAGCAGGCCGCCGCCAATGACCACAGCCTTGGCCCGCGACTGGGCGGCAAGCATCATGGCCCGGACGTCGTCCAGATCGCGATACGTGAGCACGCCCGGCAGGTCATGGCCCGGCACCGGAATGATAAACGGCACCGAGCCGGTGGCGATGACGAGTTTGTCATAGGGCTCGGTCACGCCATGATCGGAGGTGACGGTCTTTGCCTGCCGGTCGATGGCGACGATCTTGTGGCCCTTGTAGAGGGTGATGCCGTGCTTGATGTACCAGCCGTCGCCATGGATGATGATCTCTTCATAGGCCTTTTCGCCCGACAGAACCGGCGACAGCATGATGCGGTCGTAGTTCACGCGCGGCTCGGCGTTGAAGATGGTGACCTGGTAGCACCCAGGCGCCTTTTCCAGGAGGTGCTCCAGCATGCGCCCGGGGGCCATGCCGTTGCCAATGATAACGAGTTTCTCGGTCATATCCTGATCCACTCCGGTCTCACTCAGCCGCGTAGGAAAGGCCTGAAGCTTCGTCAGACGCCGTGCGCTCCATCCGCCGGATGGAAAAATGCATCCAGGCAAAGCAGGTGGCGACGATGACGAAGAGCAGCATGAAGCAGCTCGACCAGACGCCGGTGAGGTCGTTGAGCGCGCCGAAGACGATTGGCAGGATAAAGCCGCCGAGCCCGCCAATCATGCCGACAACGCCGCCGACCGCGCCGACACTCTGCGGATAGTAAGCCGGGATGTGCTTGTAGACGGCAGCCTTGCCAAGGCTCATGAAGAAGCCGAGCACACAGGCAACGGCTATGAAGGCGAGCGGGCCGACCTCGAAATGGAAGGCGATCGGCCCGCTGACACCGCGCACGACGTAGTCTGCCGAGGGGAGAGACAGAACGAGAGTCGCGGCGGCACTGACAGCGAAGGTCCAGTAGAGCACGGTGCGGGCGCCGATCCGGTCGGAAAGCACGCCGCCATAGGCGCGGAAAATACTTGCCGGAATTGAATAGGCCGCGCCGATCATACCGGCGGTCGCAAGCCCGAAGCCGTAGACGCCGATCAGGTAGCGGGGCAGCCATAGCGAGAGCGCCACGAATGCACCGAAGGCGAAGAAATAATAGAAGGCGAAGCGCCAGACCTGCAGGTTCTTGAGCGGCGCGAACTCCTGCCAGAAGCTTCTCGAGGGCGCGGCCTTGCCGGCGCGGCGCTCGCGGATGACCGGATCGTCGCCGGTCGTGAACCAGAAGACGGCGGCCATGACGACGAGTGCTGCCGCCCAGATCAGCGCGACCGACTGCCAGCCCCAGGAGAGAAGCACGAACGGTGCCAGGAACTTGGTGACCGCGGCGCCGACATTGCCGACACCGAAAATGCCAAGCGCCGTGCCCTGCTTGCCGGCCGGGAAGAAGCGCGAGACATAGGCGACACCGACGGCGAAGGAACCGCCAGCGAGCCCGACGCCCAGCGCAGCGACCAGCATCTGCCCGTAGGTGTGCGCAAAAGCGAGCAGAAAGGTCGCGACCGCCGCCGCAAGCATGGTCGCGGTGTATACCAGCCGTCCGCCAAAACGGTCGGTCCAGACACCGAGCACCATACGCACGAGCGAGCCGGTGAGGATCGGCGTGCCGACGAGCAGGCCGAACTCCGTCTCGTTCAGCCCCAGCTCCTGCTTTATGCGCACGCCGATGATTGAAAAGATCGTCCACACCGCGAAGCAGACGGTGAAGGCGATGGTGGACATGACAAGCGCCTGCCGGGGAGCACTGTCCTGGCTGGGCGCGGCTGGGAGATTTGCGGTCATTTTCTGGCTCCGGTTAGCGGCGTGGGAAGCACCGCCCTTGTGCTGTTCGTTCGCGACTGTCAGCGGCGCGGCATCGCCCGCAGCGCGCTGACGGCGAGAAAATCGCGGCGCGTGAAGTCCGCGAGGGACGCGCCAGTTCCGATCCGTTTCGTCATCGTCGTCTCCGGTTGGGCGCCGCTTGGGACCAGCGCCGTCGATTGCGTCAAAAACAAAAAAGCCGCCGGCCAGGTCTTCGCGTCCGGAGTTCCGGGAGCGGGTGTGGACCTGAGCGGCAGCTTTGCCTGTGGCGCCCGCCATTGGACGCCGTGTCACTTGGCCCTTGCGGACCTACATGTTGAAAAGCAGGAAGCGTGCCAATTCGACAGCGCTCTGAATTATCGAATGAAACCAATGTGAACCGCAGCCGCGCGACTTTTGACCAAGCTCGGCAGCGGATCAAAGATTAGTCAGAATGCCTTGCACAGCAGCATAATATTTGTGCAATGCGGTAGATTGCCCATTGCCGATGCAGATTGCCAATGATGATGACGAGTTTTCCGGTTATTGCCTTACTCCGCGGCTTCGACGAAGCGGTGGCGTTCGTAGAGGAATTTCAGCACCGCCTCGCGGCAGCGCAGGAAGGTGCGGTCGGAGGAAAGCTCGATGCGCCGACGCGGCCGGGCCAGCGGCACGGGAAGAACCTCGCCGATGGTGGCCGCCGGGCCGTTGGTCATCATGACGATGCGATCGGACAACAGCACCGCCTCGTCGACATCGTGGGTGATCATGACCGTCGTCGAGCCGAGCCTCGAATGGATATCCATCACCGCGTCCTGAAGATGGGCGCGCGTCAGCGCGTCGAGCGCGCCGAAGGGCTCGTCGAGCAGCAGGATCTTCGGCTCCATGGCCAGCGCCCGGGCGATGCCGACGCGCTGCTTCATGCCACCCGAAATCTCGGCCGGACGTTTGTCCTTGGCATGCGCCATCTGCACGAGATCGAGATTGCGCATGATCCATTCATGCCGCTGGGCCCGGCTCTTGCTCCGGCCAAAGACCTTCGTGACTGCCAAATTGATGTTCTCGTAGACGGTGAGCCAGGGCAGCAGCGAGTGATTCTGGAACACCACGGCGCGTTCCGGGCCAGGGCTGTCGACTTCCTTGTCCTCGAGCAGCACGGCGCCGGCCGAGACCTTGGTCAGGCCGGCGATCAGGTTGAGCAAGGTCGACTTGCCGCAGCCTGAATGGCCGATGATCGAGACGAATTCACCTTTGTCGATGGTCAGCCGGATGTCCTTCAGCACGTCGCTGACCTGGCTGCCGCGGGCGAAGGATTTGTCGATGTGGTCGAGTTTCAGATAGGCCGTCATCGTCCCTCTCCTCACTTTGCCGTTGTGCCGCGGGTGACGAAGACGCCGACCGCCGCGACCAGGCGGTCGAGGCAGAAGCCGGTGACGCCGATATAGGCGAGCGCGACGATGATGTCGGGCAGCCGCGATGAGTTCCACGCGTCCCAGATGAAGAAGCCGATGCCGACGCCGCCGGTCAGCATTTCGGCGGCGACGATGGCGAGCCAGGACAGACCGATGCCGATGCGCAGGCCGGTGAAAATGTAAGGTGCAGCTGCCGGCACCATGATCTTCACGAAGAATTCGAACTGGTTGAGCCTGAGGATGCGGGAGACGTTGCGGTAGTCCTCAGGGATGTTGCGGACGCCGACCGCGGTGTTGATGATGATGGGCCAGATCGAGGTGATGAAGATGACGAAGATCGCCGACGGGCTGGAATCGCGGAACGCGGCCAGCGACAGCGGCAGCCAGGCGAGCGGCGGCACCGTGCGCAGGATCTGGAACACCGGATCGAGGCCGCGCATCGCCCAGATCGACTGACCGACAAGCGCGCCGAGCGCAACGCCGACGATCGCCGCAAGGCCGAAGCCGACGGCGACGCGCTGCAGCGAGATCAGCACCCGCCAGGCGAGCCCGATATCCTGCGGGCCGTTGTCGAAGAACGGATGGGCGATCAGGTCATAGGCCTCGTTCCACACCTGGCTTGGCGGTGGCAGGCTGGCTGTGGGCGACGAACAGGCGACCTGCCAGACGACGAGCATGATGGTGATGACAATGACCGGCGGCACCAGCGTGCTGGCCAGCTTGCCGGCGATCGCGGCCGGGTCGAAGCGGCGCCGCGCCCTGGCGGTGAAAGCGATGACCTCGGCGGGCTTGGCCGGCGCGGGGAACGGCTTCACCTTGCTGTCCTCGATGGCTTGGATAGACATTTCTCGAAAACTCCTTGGCAGCACATGCACAACGGGCGGCGTTGCCAACGCACTGTCGCGCATCTATGTCGGGCTCAGGCCGACGCCTTGATCTTCAGGCTGTCGAGATAGGCCGACGGATTCTCCGGATCGAAGATCTTGCCGTCGAAGAAGGTTTCGGTGCCGCGCGACGAAGACGCCGGAATATCGGCCGCGGCGACACCAAGATCCTTGGCCGCCTCGCGCCACAGATCCTCACGGTTGACCTGGCCGACCAGTGCTTTGATGTCGGTGGTCGGCGCGAACTTGCCCCAGCGGATGTTCTCGGCGAGGAACCAGCTGTCGTGGCTCTTGAAGGGATAGGACACGCCGCCCTGCCAGAACTTCATGTAGAGATCGGTGCCGTTGGCGACGCGGCCATTGCCGTAGTTGATGTCGCCCTTGAGGCGGCCGATGATGTCGGCGGTCGGCACGTTCATCCACTGCCGCTTGCCGATGATGGCGGCCATCTCGTCCTTGTTTTCTTTTGCCTCGCACCATTGCTGGGCCTCCATGACGGCCATCAGGATCGCCTTGGTGGCGTTCGGATATTTGTCGATGAAGGCGGCGCGCAGGCCGAGCGCCTTTTCCGGATGGCCCTTCCACAGTTCGCCGGTGGTGGCCGCGGTGAAGCCGACGCCCTGATGGACGAGCTGCTCGTTCCATGGCTCGCCGACGCAGAACACGTCCATGTTGCCGACCTTCATGTTGGCGACCATCTGCGGCGGCGGCACGACGATGGTCGAGACATCCTTGTCGGGATCGATGCCGCCGGCAGCCAGCCAGTAGCGCAGCCAGAGGTCGTGCGTTCCGCCCGGGAAGGTCATGGCGGCCTTGACCTCCTTGCCCGCGGCCTTCTTGGCGGCGAAGGCTTCCTTCAGCTTTGAGGCATCGAGGCCAACGCCGGTGGCGGCATATTCCTGGGCGACGGAAATGCCCTGGCAGTCGTAGTTGAGCCGGGCCACGATCGCCATCGGCAGCGGCTGTTTGTTCTGCGTCACCTTGCCGGTGTGCATCAAATAGGGCATCGGCGTCAGGATATGGGCACCGTCAATGCCGTTGGCTTCGCCGCCGAGCACCAGATTGTCGCGCGTTGCGCCCCACGAGGCCTGCTTGAGCACCTCGACATCGGGCATGCCGAATTTCTCGAACAGGCCTTTTTCCTTGGCAATCATCAGCGGTGCCGCATCGGTCAGCGCAATGAAGCCGAGCTTGGCGCCGGTGACTTCCGGCGCGGCGGGTGCCGCATAGGCGCCGGAGGGCAGCAGCGCACGCGCCGCCGCCAGCGTTGCCGCGGTGGCCGCGCTGATCCTCAGGAAATCGCGGCGGCTGATCGCCGGTTGGGCGGAATGGCTATTGGTGCGTTTCGTCATCGTCATCTCCGGTTGGGCGCGGCTTGGGATCGGCGCCGTCGATTGCGTGTTCGACCAAAACAAAAAGCCGCCAGCCAGGCCGCGCGCGTCCGTCATCCGGGATCGCGTGTTGACCTGAGCGGCAGCTTTGCCTGTAGCGCCCGCCATTGGACGCGTATTCCGTGACCCCGAGAAGAGTCTGCCTATTGCAATGCAGGAACCGTGCCAGTTTCGGAATGGATGGCAAACATCAATGAGATCAATGACATACCACAATCGTCGGCGCGCCGGCCCGCTGGGCGCGCAAGCTAAGGATTGTTCATTAGCGCAGTTGCACGCACATTTTTTGTGCAGTGCACAAGAATGGCGCGGAAATGATCAGGCTTCGGCGCGCGCCAATTTCTGGCCGGCAATGTAGGCGTCGATCTCGTCGGGATCGAAGATCTGGCCATCGAAGAACCCGTCGGGACCGAGCACCAGGCTTGCCCCCGCCGAACCAACTGGAGTCGCGGCCTTCAGCGCGCCCTCGACCTTGGCATTAGCACCGGGAAGCGCCACGCCAAGCGGCTTCAACGCCGAGCGGTAGAGATCGGGGCGGTAGCAGTCGCGGGCAACAGCGAGGTTTTCCGGCGTGTGCGCGACATGCCCCCAGCGCACCATCTGCGTGTAGAACCACAGCGCATGGCTCTTCCACGGGAAGTTTGCCGCCTTGTCGAAGGGCAGAAAGAAGTCGCCGACGCTCAGTTCGGCGCCGCCGCCGAGCGCAAGATGACCGCTGAGGATTGGCATCTGCAGCGCTGGCGCCAGGCCGAGGAGGGCCGGCTGCGCCATCAGGGCCGTGAGTTCGCCGCGGTTTGCCGGATCCTGGCACCAGCGCGCCGCATGATGCAGCGCGCGCAGCAGGGCCGAAAGCGCGTCCGGCTGTTTTTCCGCCCATGCCTTGCGCACGCCGATGACTTTCTCCGGGCTGGTCTTCCAGATGGCCGCCTTGACCGTGGCGATATGGCCGGTGCCGGCGACGACAGAGGCGCTGTTCCAGGGTTCGCCGACGCAGTAGCCGTCGATCCTGCCGGCGGCGAGCGCGTCCGCCATGAAGGGGGGCGGCACGATGACGATTTCGATCTCATGCGACGGGTCGATGCCGCAGGCGGCGAGCCAGTAGCGCAGTTCGTAATTGTGCCCGGAGTGCGGATGGACGACGGCGAAGCGAAGCGGATCGCCGCCGGCATTCGCCCGTTTGCGGATCAGCGCCCCCAACGCCCTGCCGGCCCGCGCCGGATCGAGGTCGGGTCGGGCGCCGTGCGCGGCCATGCCCGCCCAGACCGCGTTCGAAACCGTGACGCAATTCCCGCCAAGGCCGAGCGAGAACGGCACGACCGTGTCGGAGGCGAGCGGCGTCAGCCCCAGATTGCAGGCGATCGGCATCGGCCCCAGCATATGCGCGAGATCGAAATGGCCGATGGCGATGCGGTCACGGATGTTGGCCCAGGATGTTTCCCGGTTGAGCGTCAGATCGATGCCTTCGCGCAGCGCGAAGCCGATTTCCTTTGCCGCAACGAGGACAGCGCTGTCGAAGAGCGGCATGAAGCCAGCATTGATCCGGTGCTCGGCCGCCATCGTCAACTCTCCTCGGGATCCAGAAGGCCTGCCGCCGTCACCAGGCTCTGGGCGATTTCGCCGATCTTGCGGTTCTGGTTCATGGCGGTCTTGCGCAGCAGCGTATAGGCCGCGTCCTCCGACAAGCCGCGCGACTTCATCAATATGCCCTTGGCGCGATCGATCACCTTGCGGCTTTCCAATTCGCTGCGGGCCTCCTCCAGTTCGCGCGCCATGCGCGAAAACGCGTTAAAGCGGCTGATCGCCATGTCGAGGATCGGCTTGACCCGCTCCTGGCGCAGGCCGTCGACGACATAGGCCGACACCCCGGCTTCCACCGCGGCTTCGATCGAAGCCTGGTCCGAGCGGTCGACGAACATGGCGATCGGCCGCTTCACCACGCGCGAAAGCTGGAACATGTTTTCGAGCATGTCGCGGTTTGGATTTTCGAGATCGATGACGATCACGTCGGGTTCGATCTCGGCGATCCGCCGCGCTATGCCGGTGACGTCATGGATGACCGTGACCTGCTGATGCCCGGCCTCCCGCAGTCCTGCTTCGATTATCGAAGCGCGGATGTGGTTTTCATCGATCACCAGGACAGTGAGGGATTTGCGGATCATGCCGCATTTTGCGCAGGCGAGGCGATTGTGCAATGCGGTATGGCGAGATTCACGGAAACAAAGCCGGCGTCCAGGCGCCGCCTGAGGCTTTAGATGCAACGGCCGCAGCGACCAACTTGATGCCGCGGGCGCCGGCACCAGCCTTCACCTTGAGCCGCACCGGCTTTGACCGCCTTCTCTATGCCGTCGGCGACAACGAGGCGGATCGCCAGGGAAGCGAGGCAAGCGAGGGAAGGCAGCGTCAAGTTCGAGCCAGAGATTAAGAAGAACGGAGCCATCGCCGCATAGGCGTCTGCCTCCGTGGGTATGGACGGATTCACTCATGCGCAATATGGATGGGGAGGCCTGCCGTGGCGTTCACATTTTCGCCGCGTCGCTAAGGCAGGTGACGATCGTTCAATGACGCTACGCAGGGCGGGTTGCCGCCCGCAGAAGTGTCGATATCAGGGGATCTGGTCGATGACCGACAACAAGCCAGACGTTACCAAGGATTGGCAAGCGACGCAGGGCCAGAAGTCCTCCGCCACGCGTCTTCGCCTTTTCGCCGCACTCTCGTGGATCGTCGCCATTGGCGGCGAGATCTACGGGGTTATTCTGCTTCGCCAGAACAAGTTCGACCAGGGACACTTGCCGCTGATCATCGGCCTTCTGGTCGGCATCGCGATTTTTGCAATCGCCGGCAACTTGCTGTGGAAGGCGGCCAACAGGCACGATCCGGCCCGTGCATCCGACGCGGCCAGGTTCTTCTTCCAAAACCAGCTCGGCGCAATCATCACGCTGATTGCCTTCCTTCCGCTGGTTTTCCTGATCCTCACCGACAAAAACATGGATCCGCAAACCAAGAAGGTTGCCGGCGGCCTCGGCGCTGCGCTGGCCGTGCTCGCGACGGTCATGGGGATCAGTTTCAAACCCCCGTCGATCGAACAGTACACCCAGGATATGAACGCATGCGCAGCCCAGATCAAGTCGGGGCAGCCCACCACCGCCTGTTCGCCCGACGTCGCCGCTCAGGCGCAGGCGATCGCGACGGACACCGCCGCGGTGGCGGCGGCGACGCGGGACGCGAGCCACCCCGCCGGTCAGGATGTCGTCTACTGGATCGCGCCCGAAAACGGAGCCGCGAAGTCCACCGAGCCGCATGTTTTCCACCTCTGCGCAGGCGTGAGTCCGCTGAAGGACAAGACCGTGAATAGTGGCTCCGTGACGGAGGCCTACGCACAGAACGCCGTCCGCATCACGAAGCAGATCGATATGGAACAGAAGCAGTGCGGGTTCACCCCCACAACCAGCACCAACTGAACCCGCCTGCGCTCGATCCCGTCCAGCCGTTGGTCTTGTCGAGAGGGATGGCGCGCAAGCGCAGGCTCAGTATTGACCCGCCGAAGCAACGCTAAATACCGGGATCGCCCGGCTGGCCATTATTGTCCAGCTGCAAACTTATCCGCGGCGGGCAATGACTGGGCGTCCTTACGCACGGCAGCTTCCGGCCTGAGCGCTTCGAATGGAGAATGACGTTAATGCGGCGCAAAGCAGACTTCACCCCGGCCTGATCCAGCGGCGCTTTCTCAGTGCGCCTGCCCCGCCGCTTCACCCCGCCAAGCTCCCCTGCTCCGCCTCCTCGGCATTCGGATCGCCCGGCGCCGTCGCCCAGGCCAGTTCCACCAGGGTCACCGTCCGCCGTCCGCCCCCGTCAAGCTGACACACGATCAGCCTCTGCTCCTCGATATAGGTCAGCAGGCGCCGTGCGCGGCGTAGCGAGTGCGAGCCGTAGGCACGGGCGATCGCGGCATCGCTTGGGCAGGGCCAGCCCTCCTTGGCGGCGCGGGCGATCATCATGAACACGCCTTGCATGTCCTCGGGCAGCAGCGAGGCGCGCGCCGAGACGTCCTGCCAGGCGTCGTTGCCTGCCATGTCGGAGCCGAGCCCGGCGCGGGCGCGGGTCAGCATGCGGCGAAACTCCGGCAGGTCCGGCACGACCGCGGCGAGGCCCTCGATGCGGCAGCGGACCACGAACTCCTGATAGAGCACGCCGATGACGCGGAAGCCGGCATCGGGTTGCGCCAAGAGGCGGCTGATGGTGTCGGGACTGCGAGCAGCGCGGCATTCGCGGTCGGCTACGAAAGCGGGATGCCGAAGAGGCGAGAGAGGCAGAACCTTGGCCGCAGCATGAGCAGGCCGTGAGCAGCGATGAAGCCGGCAAAGGTCATCCTCAGGAGGCTAAGCGGTCGGCCGGAAATAGCCGATGTCGCGCTTGCCTTGCCGGGAAATATACCGACCGTCAGGTCCCTCCATAGCGCCAATCATCGCGCACGTCCTCCCGATCAGCGCGAAAATCAGCGTGGAGCGATCTCTGCGACGAGATCGTTCGTCGTCTTGACCCCAGCCATGAAGCCGGCGGCATTGAATTCGTTCATGACGAAGAAAGCGCCGACGCCGCGTGTCGGTGCAATCGCAACATAGAGAAACATCCCTTGCAGGCCGCCGCTCTTCTGGAGGATGAGCGGGCGATGCTCGTTAGGGAGCATGATGACCCATCCGAGACCCATGGCGTCCATCGGCCCGCCGTCATCCAGCCCCATCACCGACGCGAGCCCGTCCCGGTACAAAAAAGCCGCGTGGTTCAAAAGGCGCAACTCGGCGTCGGCCGCGGAAGGCTTGTTGTCGACATGCCAGTTCATCCAGCGCAGCAGGTCGTCCGCGGTCGAGTACAATCCACCGGCGCACTCCATGGCTGTGCTCGTCGGCACGATTGGCATGGGGCTGCCGTCGAAGTTATGGCCCTGCATCAGGCGCGGCTCGTCCTCCGGTCTTGGGTTGAAAACCGTGTCTTTCATGCCGAGGGGATCGAGGACACGCTCTCGAAGGACCTCGGCATAAGGCTTTCCAGAGACATTAGCGAGCGCCGCTCCGAGGAGGTCGTATCCGAAGTTCGAATAGAGAACGGCGGTGCCCGGCGCGAACAGCAGCGGATTGTCCTTGAGGGCGGCAATCTGCGCCTCTTTGGTGTTCGTAGAGAAAGGGTCTGAGGGGGGCGCCTCGGCCACTGGCACCTCCCGCGGAAGGCCGGAAGCTTGCGCGACGAGATCGATCAGGCGGAGGGCGCGGCCGTCCTTCTCCGGGAGCGTGACGTCCCAGCCAAGGCGATCCTGCAGCCGGTCGGTGAGTTGTACCTTGCCGTCGATCGCCAGCGAGGAAAGCACACCGCCGCAGAACACTTTGCTCACGGACGCGATGCGGAACATTGTGTCGCCGTCGGGCACTTTTTCACTCCCGTCGGCAATCTTGCCGAAACCGGCCAAGGCCGTCTCGCCGTTGCGCACGGCGCCGAAGATCAGGCCAGGCACCTTGGTGGAGAGATACAGGATCGTACCGTTGAACTGCACCGCTTCCGTCAGCAGCTTGTCCTCGGCATGTCCATAAGAGGGAAGCGTGACGGCTGCGATTGCCGTCAAAGCGATGGCCATAAGTCGGCGCGATCGAGACAAACGCATTGCCAAAATCCTTTGATAAAGCTGCAGAATAAAATCTTCGGAAAAAGGGCCGCCGCGTAGTATCTTACCATCTCTCCAGAAGCAGGAGATGTCAACAGAATGAACCGAAGGGGTAATCGGCGGAGGTAGCGTAGGTTCGGCGGATATTTGCGCTACAGTCCTGCCGTATTTCTTGTCTTCGTCAGTTGATCGCGGCTGATCTCTTCATTGGCAAACCGACCCGCTGGTAATTTAGAAGATATGTAAAGCGCCGTCGGCAAGAGGGAGTGCTGTAGCGTCGAACAACTTACAATAGCGGATCTGCGTCGCGCCAATCGTCGTCGTATGATGAAGACCGCGCTCGCCCGCCGCCTCACCCCACCGCACTCCGCTGCTCCGCCTCCACCGCATTCGGATCGCCCGGCGCCGTCGCCCAGGCCAGCTCCACGAGCGTCACCGTCCGCCGTCCGCCCCCGTCAAGCTGACACACGATCAGCCTCTGCTCCTCGATATAGGTCAGCAGGCGCCGTGCGCGGCGTAGCGAGTGCGAGCCGTAGGCGCGGGCGATCGCGGCGTCGCTCGGGCAGGGCCAGCCTTCCTTCGCCGCGCGGGCGATCATCATGAAGACGCCTTGCATGTCCTCGGGCAGCAGCGAGGCGCGCGCCGAGACGTCCTGCCAGGCATCGTCGCCTATCATGTCGGAGCCGAGCCCGGCGCGGGCGCGCGTCAGCATGCGGCGGAACTCCGGCAGGTCCGGCACGACCGAGGCGAGGCCCTCGATGCGGCAGCGGACCACGAACTCCTGATAGAGCACGCCGATGACGCGGAACCCCGCATCAGGCTGCGCCAGCACGGCGCGCAGGACCCGGTCGACGCGCTCCCGCCGCTCCGCCAGATCCTCGGCGCTGATCGGCGGTTCCACCGGTTCGGGGCGGATTTCCAGCGCCGCCGACTTTGCCGCCATCAGCTGATCGAGCAGGTCCGGCGACGACCGGCGCTGGGGCCGGACAGTTTCGGGCGGCGGGGCCGCTAGGATGATGGCGCGCGCGTCCTCCAGTGCCGATTCCGGCAGCGGCATCAGGCGCGGGGTCGCATTGCGCGGACTTGTATCGGTCGGGCCGATGCGCAAGCCGAGCGGACGGCGCGACAGCGCCGGGCCGAGCGCCATGAATTGCCCGCGCTCGAGGTCGCGAAAGGCCTCCGCCTGGCGCCGCTCCATGCCGAGAAGGTCGGCGGCGCGCGCCATGTCGATATCGAGAAAAGTCCGGCCCATGAGGAAATTGGAAGCCTCGGCGGCCACGTTCTTGGCGAGCTTGGCCAGCCGCTGGGTGGCGATGATGCCGGCAAGCCCGCGTTTGCGGCCACGGCACATCAGGTTTGTCATGGCGCCGAGCGAGAGTTTGCGCGCCTCGTCCGAAACCTCGCCCGCGACTGCCGGCGCGAACAGCTGCGCCTCGTCCACCACCACCAGCATCGGGTACCAGTGGTCGCGGGCGACTTCGAACAGTCCGCCGAGGAAGGCGGCGGCGCGCCGCATCTGGTTCTCGGCGTCGAGCCCCTCGAGATTGAGCACCGTGGAGACGCGATGGATGCGCGCCCGCTCGCCGGCGCTCTGCAGGCCGCGCTCGGTATGCTCCTCGGCATCGATCACCAGATGGCCGAAACGGTCGCCAAGCGTGACGAAGTCGCCTTCGGGATCGATGATGGTCTGCTGTACCCAGGGCGCACTCTGCTCCAAGAGCCGGCGCAGCAGATGGGATTTGCCGGAACCCGAATTGCCCTGCACCAGAAGCCGCGTCGCCAGCAGTTCCTCAAGATCCAGCGCCGCCGGGGCGCCCGCGCTCGTCTGGCCCATCTCGATCGCAACGGTCATGTCCGACTCTCCTTGGGGAGAGGGCTTATCAACCGCATCACAGCCCGTCGAGCGCGCCATGGCCGGCGCTCCGTGTTGCGCACAGGCTGGATGCTGCTAGGGTCAAAGATACGAAACGTACCGTTTCGATTCGAGACTGCCGCTAAGGGGTGGATTCCTGTCCTTGGCATCGGCAACCGGATCAAACCGATCGCCCAAAGCCTTCATTGACGCGATGGAGATCGAGCGGCCGAAGCCGGTTTTTTGCGGACATTTGCCCGCTCCTCCAGGTCTCGCCAGAAGCCAAGCACTGTCGCCACGATCGCTTCCGGCGCGTCCTCCTGCATAAGATGCTTCGCGTTCGGCACGACATGGAAGGAAGCACTCGAAATGCGGCGCGCGAGCTCGCGACCGTCATCGATGGGAATCCACTGGTCGTCCTCGCCCCACAGGATGGCAACGGGGCAACGAATCTCGCCGTAGCGCCACTCGACCTCTTGCGAGTATTTGTCATCCATCTGAGCGACCTGGCGCCAGAAAGCTTTTTGACCTTCGGCTCCCAGCCACGGCGCGAGGTAGAGCGCCATCTCTTCCTCGCGCAGCGCATTCGCTACGGCGGCGCCGATGTAGGCGCGCAGGATTGCTTCATGAATGTAGTGCGGAAGGCCGGAAAAGACCGCCTCGTGTTTCTTGGCGGCCTGAACAAGTGGTGAGCCTTGCGGGCTGATTGCGACCGGATCGATCAGCACCAGCGACCGATAGTCGAGCCCATTGAGCAAATGACCGCGTAACGCTGTTGAGCCGCCGAAATCATGCGCGACGACATCGGGGGCACGCAGGCCCCAATGATCGTAAAGGGCCGCGAAAAGCTCGTTCTGAATGCCACGAGACACGTCGCTATCGGGTTTATCAGATCGACCATAGCCGAGCATGTCGAAGCAATAGATTCGCCTCTGTTGGCCGAGCAAAGGCGCAATTCTACGCCATGCCGACGATGAGAAAGGCGTGCCATGCAGCAATACCGCGGGTGAGCCCTCGCCCATCGCGCCCCAGGCGATCGAGTTCCCTTGAAAGGTGAAGCGTTCAGGAAGAGGCCAGTCCGCTGTCGCCATCAGTCTCTCCTCCGATCCTAGCGCAGCCAGAGACCTACCCAACGGCAACCCATGGATCAGGTTCCAATGGTCCGCCTTTCACCGGCTGGCCTGCTTGGCCCTCGGCGATCCGGCGCGCGCAGCCGCTGCAAGAATGCTCTCCATCAGGTCCTTTTCGCGCAGGGGTTTGCCGAGCAGCGGCACGTCGGGGGGCCGGTCGGCGATCGCGTCGGCGTCGGCATATCCGGTTATCATCACCGCCGGCCAATCGGACCGCAGATTGCGGGCGAACCGGATGACCTCGAGCCCCGAGACGAGCGGCATGGCAAAATCGGTGACGATGACATCGAAATCGTACGGCGCCCGCTCGATCATCGCCAGCGCTTCCGCACCGCCCCCGGCGCAGGTAACCGCAAAGCCATGTTGGCGAAGCGATTGCGCCGTCAGTTCCCGCAGTACATTGCTGTCGTCAATCAGCAGGACCGACGGATAGTCCTCGCCGGCATTCACGACGGTGTTGTCGGCATCGGACTTGTCGGCGATTTCCACCGGGCGCTCGATTGAACGCGGCAGCCAGAGCTGGACGGATGTTCCACTGCCGACGGTGCTCTCAATGCGGAGCGTGCCGCCCGATTGCTTGACGAAGCCATGCACCGTGCTCAGACCGAGGCCAGTGCCCTTGCCGACCGGTTTTGTGGTGAAGAACGGTTCGACGACCTTGGCGAGAATGTCGGCCGGTATGCCCGACCCCGTATCCTTGACGGTGACCACGACATAGTCGCCCGCCGAAATATCCTCGGCTGCACTGCCTAGCGTTCGATTTTGCGCCTCCACGATTATCCTGCCGCCGGACGGCATGGCATCGCGCGCGTTGAAGACCAGGTTCATCAGCGCCAGCTCCAGCTGGCTGGCATCGACATGCGCCGGCCACACCGTGTCGTCGACAAGCCAATCGAAACGGATCAGGCCTCCCAGGACCGGGGCCACCAACCCGTTCATGGTGTCGCCGAGCGCGGCGAGGCGCACGGCCTGCGGCCTCAGTGTCTGGCGGCGCGAGAACGCAAGCATGCGGTTGACGAGCTCGGCGCCTTGTTTTGCCGACCGGCGTGTCAGTTCCAGAACCTGCCTGGCCTGTCCGTCGAACTCGGCGTGGCGCTCGAGCAATCCCAATCCGCTGAGAATGGCGGCAAGCAGATTGTTGAAATCATGCGCCAGGCCGCCGGTAAGCTTGCCGATCGCGTCGAGGCGCTGCGATTGCAGCAGCTGGTTCTCAAGCTCGCGCCGCTCGGTAACGTCCAGCAATGTGCCGAGGATCTCGGGCCTCTGGCCATCGGAACCGTTCGACAGGACGCCCTGGTCGAGGAAAATCCGGTAATTGCCGTCGGCGCATTGCCAGCGGAATTCGCAGGTGTAGGAGCCGATGGCCTTGGCTGCGAGCAGGGCTTGCCTCACTCTCGGCAGATCGTCGGGATGAACCCGGCTTAGGCCGAAGCCTGGATCGGAGGTCAGCCGTTCGGCAGGAAAGCCGGTCAAGCGTTCGACCCCTTCGGTGACAAAGCTGGCGCCGAACGGCGGCTCCGCCGCCCTTGCGTGGAAGCAGACCGGAAGAGAGCTCAAAATGGCATGCTGCCGCTCCTGGGCGCTACGCAGCGCCCGCTCGGCCTCGAGTTTTTCCTGCTGCGCCTGCAGTGCCTGGGCCAGCAGCCGTTGCTCGGCAGCCGCCTTTTGCTGGATTTCGAGCGTCTTCTCATGAAGTTCGACGAACACGGCTACCTTGGAACGCAGCATGGCCGGGTCGAAGGGCTTGAACACGTAATCCACCGCGCCGGCGTCATAGCCGCGCAGCATGTGGGCGTCTTCCTTGTTGATGGCGGTGAGAAAGATTATCGGCGTTCGCCTGGATTGCTCGCGCTGGCGAATCAATCCAGCGGTCTCGTAGCCGTCCAGCCGAGGCATCAGCACATCCAGCAGGATGACTGCGAAATCCTCTTTCAGCAGAGCGCGCAGCGCCTCTTCGCCCGACTGCACGCAGACGACTTCGCCGACAGGGGCCAGAACCTCGCCGATCGCCAGCAGATTGCGCTCGTCGTCATCCACGGCCAGGATGCGCGCCTTTGCCGGCCCTGTCGCCGGGGCCATAACCTCCAGCTTCCTCGCTCCGTTTCTCGACAGTTTCTGCATCGAGCGGCCGTCAGTTCACTGCCATGAGCGTCTTTTCCGGACGATGGACACGGGATCGCGAGCGGCCGATCCAGACACGCAGCAAGGCCAGCAGCAGGTCGAGGTCGACCGGCTTGGCGATATAGTCAGAGGCGCCGGCGTCGAGGCACTTCTGCCGGTCGCCCTTCATTGCCTTGGCGGTAACCGAGATCAACGGGATATGGGCGATTGCCGGCATGCCGCGGATCTGCCGCATCGTCTCGTAGCCGTCCATCTCCGGCATCATGATATCGATCAATGCGGCGTCGATATCCGGGCTCTGCTCCAGAAGCGCAATACCTTCCCTACCGCGCTCCGCGTGCAGCACCTGGATGTCATAGGTCTCAAGAACGCTGGTGAGCGAATAGATGTTGCGGATGTCGTCGTCGACGATGAGGACCTTTGCGCCGGCGAGGTCGAATTTATCCGGCTGTTCGGCTGCCGAACTGTCGTGGCCTCGCCCCGGGAGCGTTGCGGATATCAGGAGAGCCAGCTGCGCGAAATTCTCCGCCCGCGGAACGTCCGCCAATGCCGGATGCAAGGCGAGCGACTGTTGCAGCGCTTCCGGATGCGGCGCGAAGAACAACAGTCGCGACACGGACTGCCCGAACAGGACGGCAATCTCATCCAGCATCTGGGCGTTGTCCTTGGCCGAGCGGCCAAGGCCGAGCACAACGGCATCATAGCCGGCGATGCCGATGTCGTCGGCATTCGCCGCGACGCGGCCGATCGCGGTGACCGAGGTGACGCCGTCGCGGATCGCCTCGATCAACGAGAGACGGCGCTCGGGATCGGTATCGGCAATCAGAACGCGGCGCTGGACGCGGAGCTTTCTGGAGTGAATGTCCTGGAAGACCTTCATCAGTTCGTCCGCCGACACGGGCTTGGTTGAAATGGTGGATGCGCCCTTGCGGGCAAGCACCTCGATATCTTCGGCACCCGAGATGACATGGACGGGAATGTCCTTGGTTTTCGGGTCATGGCGAAGCAGATCGAACAACACCCAGCCGTCGATATCTGATAGTCCGAGATCCAGCGTGATCGCATCGGGAACCAGCTTGCGGGCCAAAGCCAGCGTGCCAGAGCCCGCGGTCGACAGGACGCCCTTCAGCCCGGCCGAACGCGCCAGGCCGAGCAGCAAACCGCCAAAGGTCGGGTCGTCCTCGACGATCAGCACGACCCTATCTTCCGGTGAGATCGTATCGCGATCATCGAGCAATTCGGAAGATGGCGGGCTCGGCTGCGCCGTCGATGCGGCCACTTCGGTCGCCGGCAGCAACGCCGATTGCGTTGCCAAGGCCATCCGAGGTCCGTCGAACGGGATGACCAGCGTGAACGTCGAACCCGTGCCCGGCGTGCTCTCGACCCGCAATTCGCCGCCGATCAGCCGGGCGATCTCCCGGCTGATCGAGAGCCCAAGCCCGGTGCCGCCATATTTGCGACTGGTGGTGCCGTCGGCCTGCTGGAAGGCCTCGAAAATCAGCTTCTGCTTGTCTTGCGGAATACCGATGCCCGTATCGGTAACCGCGATCGCGAGCGCTTCCATCGGTTGCACCGAGCCGTTGTGACGGCCAGTCTTTTCGGCCCGGAAATTCAAGCTGACTTCGCCTTCGGAGGTGAATTTGAACGCGTTCGACAAAAGGTTGAGCACGATCTGCTGCAAGCGCTTCTCGTCGGTGCGGACCGTCTCCGGAAGCTCGGGGTCGACATTGATGGTGAAGCCAAGTCCCTTGTCGGTCGCCAGTTGCCGGAAGGTTCGCTCCATATGCTGGCGAAGATGCACCACCGGCATGTCGTTGATGTCGATCGAGACGGTGCCCGATTCGATCTTCGACAGATCGAGGATATCGTTGATGAGGCTCAGAAGGTCGGTGCCGGCCGAGTTGATGGTGCGCGCGAACTCGACCTGCTTGTCGTTGAGATTGCCTTGCTGGTTGGTTGCGAGCAGGTTTGAAAGGATGAGCAGCGAGTTCAGCGGCGTACGCAGTTCGTGGCTCATATTGGCGAGGAATTCCGACTTGTATTTCGAGGTAAGCGCCAGCTGCTCGGCCTTCTCCTCCAGCGCACGGCGCGCCATCTCGATTTCGAGGTTCTTGTTCTCCACCTGCTTCTTTTCGTTCTCGAGCAACTGCGCCTTTTCCTGCAGCTCCTCGTTGGTGGCGTGCAGCTCTTCCTGCTTTTTGGTCAGCTCGGTCTGACGCGCCTGCAGCTCCGAAGTCAGCAGCTGCGACTGCTTGAGCAGGCCTTCGGTGCGCATGGTGGCGGCGATGGTGTTGAGAACGATGCCGACGGATTCCATCAGTTGGTTCAGGAACGACTGGTGCGTGTCGCGGAATTCGCTGAACGAGGCGAGTTCGATGACGGCCTTCACCTCGTCTTCGA
This sequence comes from Mesorhizobium sp. M1423, assembly GCF_040317575.1. NCBI lineage: Bacteria > Pseudomonadati > Pseudomonadota > Alphaproteobacteria > Hyphomicrobiales > Phyllobacteriaceae > Mesorhizobium > Mesorhizobium sp. M1423. The sequence continues at coordinate 15,641 of NZ_JAMYKU010000022.1, read as the reverse complement.
ACAGAGCCGGAAGAATGATCACGTTCGCTGGCGCGGCATTGCCAAGGCCGGACGTGACACGCAGGAAATTGGGCGGCACATTGTCCAGCATGATGGCGCGCTTGTCGGCGGCACTTTGCCCGACAAGGCCTTCGCGCAGATCGAGGCGTTGCTTGATCTCCGCCTTGCTTTCGGCGCCATAGGAGGCGGCGAGTTCCAGATAGAATTCATCCTCGTCGCGGTTGGTCACGTAGAACACGCCATATTGCGCATTCACCAGCGGGGCGAGTTCGGACATGATGAGACGCGAGACCGTGGCCAGGTCGCGCTCGCCCTGCAGCATGCGCGAGAACCGGGCGAGATTGGTCTTCAGCCAGTCCTGCTCGGCATTCTTCAGCGTCTGGTCCTTCAGATTGCGGATCATCTCGTTGATGTTGTCCTTCAGCGCCGCGACCTCGCCGGAGGCCTGGACGCTGATCGAGCGGGTCAAATCGCCCTTGGTCACCGCCGTCGACACCTCGGCAATCGCGCGCACCTGCGTGGTCAGATTGGCGGCGAGCTGATTGACGTTGTCGGTCAGGTCGCGCCAAAGGCCGGCAGCGCCAGGCACACGGGCTTGGCCGCCGAGCTTGCCTTCGATGCCCACTTCGCGGGCGACGTTGGTCACCTGGTCGGCGAAGGTCGCAAGCGTCTCGATCATGCCGTTGATGGTGTCGGCGAGCGAGGCGATCTCGCCCTTGGCATCGACCGTCAGCTTGCGCTTGAGATTGCCTTGCGCGACCGCGGTCACGACATCGGCGATGCCGCGCACCTGGTTGGTCAGGTTCGTCGCCATCAGATTGACGTTGTCGGTCAGGTCCTTCCAGGTGCCGGCGACGCCCTCCACCCGTGCCTGGCCGCCAAGTTTGCCCTCGGTGCCGACCTCGCGGGCGACACGCGTCACTTCGCCGGCAAAGGAGTTCAACTGGTCGACCATGGTGTTGATGGTCGATTTCAGCTCCAGGATCTCGCCCTTGACGTCGACGGTGATCTTCTTCGACAGGTCGCCGCGCGCCACTGCGGTGGTGACCTCGGCGATGTTGCGAACCTGGCCAGTCAGGTTCTCGGCCATCGAATTCACATTGTCGGTCAGATCTTTCCAGGTGCCGGCAACGCCGCGCACCTGCGCCTGGCCGCCGAGCTTGCCCTCGGTGCCGACCTCGCGCGCCACGCGCGTCACTTCCGAGGCAAAGGAATTCAGCTGGTCGACCATCGTATTGATGGTGTCCTTCAGCTCGAGGATCTCGCCGCGCACGTCGACCGTGATCTTCTTCGACAGATCGCCAAGCGCCACCGCAGTCGTCACCTCGGCGATGTTGCGCACCTGCCCGGTCAGGTTGGCGGCCATCGCATTGACGTTGTCGGTCAGGTCCTTCCAGGTGCCGGCAACGCCGCGCACCTGCGCCTGGCCGCCGAGCTTGCCGTCGGAACCGACTTCGCGCGCCACGCGCGTCACCTCGGAGGCGAAGGAATTCAGCTGGTCGACCATCGTGTTGATGACGTCCTTGATCTGCAGGATCTCGCCCAATGCATCGACCGTGATCTTCTGGGTGAGGTCGCCGGTCGCAATTGCCGTCGCCACCTTGGACACGTCGCGCAACTGCACGGTCAGATTGCCGGCCATGGCATTGACGTTGTCGGTCAAATCTTTCCAGGTGCCGCCGACACCCTCGACATGCGCCTGGCCGCCGAGCTTGCCTTCCGATCCCACTTCGCGCGCCACACGCGTCACTTCGGAGGCGAAGGAGTTGAGCTGGTCGACCATCGTGTTGACGGTGTCCTTGAGCTCCAGGATTTCGCCCTTGACGTCGACGGTGATCTTCTTCGACAGGTCGCCGCGGGCCACGGCGGTCGTCACCTCGGCAATGTTGCGCACCTGGCCGGTCAGGTTGGCGGCCATCAGGTTGACGTTGTCGGTCAGATCCTTCCAGGTGCCGCCGACGCCCTTCACCTCGGCCTGGCCGCCGAGCTTGCCTTCGGTGCCGACCTCGCGCGCCACACGCGTCACTTCCGAGGCGAAGGAGTTCAATTGGTCGACCATCGTGTTGATGGTGTCCTTGAGCTCGAGGATTTCGCCTTGCACGGCGACGGTGATCTTCTTCGACAAGTCGCCCGAAGCAACCGCGGTCGTCACCTCGGCGATGTTGCGGACCTGGCCGGTCAGGTTCTCGGCCATCGAATTGACGTTGTCGGTCAAGTCCTTCCAGGTGCCGGCAACGCCGCGCACCTGCGCCTGGCCGCCGAGCTTGCCCTCGGTGCCGACTTCGCGGGCGACGCGCGTCACTTCGCCGGCAAATGAGTTCAGCTGGTCGACCATGGTGTTGATGGTTGATTTCAGCTCGAGGATCTCGCCCTTGACGTCGACCGTGATCTTCTTCGACAGGTCGCCAAGCGCCACAGCAGTGGTCACCTCGGCGATATTGCGCACCTGGCCGGTCAGGTTCTCTGCCATCAGGTTGACGTTGTCGGTCAGGTCCTTCCAGGTGCCGCCGACACCTTCGACGCGCGCCTGGCCGCCGAGCTTGCCTTCTGTACCGACCTCGCGCGCAACGCGCGTCACTTCCGAGGCGAAGGAATTGAGCTGGTCGACCATCGTGTTGATGGTGTTCTTGAGCTCGAGGATTTCGCCCTTCACATCGACGGTGATCTTCTTCGACAGGTCGCCGGAAGCGACGGCGGTCGTCACCTCGGCGATGTTGCGCACCTGCCCGGTCAGGTTCGTCGCCATGGCGTTGACGTTGTCGGTCAGGTCCTTCCAGGTCCCGGCCACACCTTTCACGCGGGCCTGGCCGCCGAGCTTGCCTTCGGTGCCGACCTCGCGCGCCACGCGCGTCACCTCCGAGGCGAAGGAGGCCAGTTGCCCGACCATGGTGTTGACGATCTTGCCGATGCGCAGGAATTCGCCGCGCAACTGCCGGCCGTCGATTTCGACCATCATCGTCTGCGACAGGTCGCCTTTGGCGACCGCGCCGATGACGCGCGCCACTTCGGCCGTCGGCTGAACCATGTCCTCGATCAGATCGTTGACGGAACGGACGCTCGATTCCCAACTGCCGGTAGCGTTGCGGACACGGCCGCGTTCGCCGATCCGGCCATCCTTGCCGACGACCTTGCTGAGGCGTTCGAACTCGCGCGTGACCTGATCGTTGAGTTCTACGATTTCGTTGAAGGTGTCGGCGATCTCGGAATCGAGGCCGGTGTAGACACTATCGATGCGAACGGAGAAATCACCGCTCCGAAAAGCCTTCAGCGCGTTCAGTATTTGACGGTGGTCCAATTGCCTTGTGGATGCAAGCACGCTCACAGCGCCCCTCCCAGCTCACGGATTTCTTGAATGTCCTGGTGAAACTGTCCCCTGCGGCCGACACAACTCCCCGCAAGCGCAACAACGCGGTATGTTCGATTTGGTTCCAAAGGAAGTTGCCGCTATGCGGCAGAAATTTCGCCGCCGCATTTCATGAAACGACGAGCAACAAAGATCCATAGTATTGTATCGATCACTATTTCTGTCGAACGGAACATCTCGGAAAAACTCTCGTTGGTACAGATCGCGATAGAGCGATGCAACTCGATGGAGACACTAAGATGATGAAAATTCTCTCTGCATCCCTACTTGCTATCGGCCTGGCCACATCTGCCATGGCACAATCGACCGGCTCGGGAACCAGCGGAACTGGCACGGGCGGAAATACCGGCGCCGATATGGGTACCTCCGGCGGCAACACCGGCACCGGTAGCGCAACCACGCCGAATACGATCGATCCGAACGCAACGAACGCCACGCAAGGAAACGGCATGGATGACCGCTGCAAGGATACGGCAGGCAACGATACCGACAGTAACACCCCCAGCGGCGCTATGACGTCGGATATGCAGAACTGCAACAAGTAACGGAGTTTTGCTCAGCCGTCGTTTCAGGCCGCCACCTAGTCCAAACCCGGTGCTCGCGGTTCAAACCACAAATCAGGCCTGCTGAGACATGTGCTGACCGGGCACGGGCTCACCATATTTGGCGAGCCCAGGCCGACGGTCGATCACACTAGTCTCAGCTAGGTTCCGCGATAGGCGGCGGCCAGCCCGGGACGGGCGGCCGCTCTGCTGATGATTTCGGTAGGTAGAACTGGTGGAGCCAATCGGAATCGAACCGACGACCTCTTGAATGCCATTCAAGCGCTCTCCCAACTGAGCTATGGCCCCACTCCGGCAGTCCGCCGGCGCCGTTTCCGGCGAAGAGATCCGGCGCGGGTTGAGACCGCGCCGTTAGTGCAGGCGGCTTCTAACCCCGCCTTCAGTCAATATCAAGCCTTCAAGAACCGCTTTTTCTAGGCGGGGGCTGCGAAAGCCGGCGAATGCGGTTCGCTCAGACTTCGTCGTCGTCTTCGCCGACGCCGATCATGTCGGCAACGTCGTCGTCTTCTTCCTCCTCGTCGGCGAGGAACGTGTCATCCTCGTCATCGCCAAGGTCGACGTCGTCCTCGTCGTCGCCGAGATCGGGAAGCTCGTCGGCCTTCGCGTCCTCGTCCGCCTCTTCGAGCGAAACGACCTCGACGCCCTCTTCCTCTTCGGCGTCCACTTCCTTCTCGGCAACTTCCTCTTCCTCCTCGAGGGCGGCGATCTTGCCTTCTTCGAAATAGGAGCGCGGATAGCTCTTGCCCGTGTAAGGCGAGACGATCGGGTCCTTGTTCAAGTCATAGAATTTTCGACCTGTCTCCGGGTCGATGCGTTTGGTGCCAAGTTCGGGTTTTGCCACAGCAAGCCTCGTCGATGAAAGTTTGGTCCCCTTAACCAGAGTTTACGGCGCTGTCAAAGCGAAAAGCCGGCGTCCCAAAAAGCTTGAATTCGAAGGCCTTCGTACCAAGGGGATGACCATCTCGATCCGCCATGATAGGAGACCGCGCAAACCACAAGAAAATGGCCGGCCGCCGGCGTTTCCAGGAAAGAACCATGTCGCACACTGCCGCCCCGAAGCAGGCCACCGCCCGAAAATCATCTGGTCTTTCCGGCGCGGCACGGGTGCCGGGCGACAAGTCGATCTCGCACCGTTCCTTCATGTTTGGCGGGCTGGCCTCCGGCGAAACCCGCATCACCGGACTACTGGAAGGCGAGGACGTGATGCGTACGGGCGCTGCCATGAAGGCGATGGGCGCTCATATCGAGAAGCATGGCACTGAGTGGGTGATCCGCGGAACCGGCAATGGCGCGCTGCTGCAACCGGAGGGCCCGCTCGATTTCGGCAATGCCGGCACGGGCTCCCGCCTCACCATGGGCCTGGTCGGCACCTATGACATGGAAACCACCTTCATCGGCGACGCCTCGCTGTCCGGCCGGCCGATGGGCCGCGTGCTCGAACCGCTTCGCCAGATGGGCGTGCAGGTGCTGAAGGCGACACCCGGCGACCGCATGCCGATCACGCTGCGCGGGCCCAAGCACGCCGCGCCGATCACCTACCGCGTGCCGATGGCCTCGGCGCAGGTCAAGTCGGCGGTGCTGCTGGCCGGGCTGAACACGCCGGGCATCACCACGGTCATCGAGCCGGTGATGACGCGCGACCACACCGAAAAGATGCTCAAGGGATTCGGCGCCAATCTGTCGGTCGAGACCGACGAGCGCGGCGTGCGCCACATTTTCATCGAAGGCCAGGGCAAGCTCACCGGCCAGACCATCGCGGTGCCTGGCGACCCCTCCTCGGCCGGCTTTCCTCTGGTGGCCGCGCTGATCGTGCCGGGCTCGGACATCACCATCGAAAACGTGCTGATGAACCCGACGCGCACGGGCCTTCTTTTGACGCTGCAGGAAATGGGCGCCTGGATCGACATAATCGATCCGCGCAACGAAGGCGGCGAGGACGTCGCCGACCTGCGCGTACGCTATTCCGAACTGAAAGGCGTCACCGTGCCGCCCGAACGGGCGCCGACTATGATCGACGAGTATCCGGTGCTTGCCGTGGCGGCGAGCTTTGCCGAGGGCGAAACGCTCATGCTCGGGCTTGAAGAGCTGCGGGTGAAGGAATCCGACCGGCTGTCGGCGGTCGCCAACGGGCTGAAGCTCAACGGCGTCGATTGCAGCGAGGGCGAGGCCACGCTGGCCGTGCGCGGAAAACCTGGCGGCAAGGGCCTCGGCCAACACCCCAACGGACAGGGCACCATCGTCCAGACCCATCTCGACCACCGCATAGCCATGAGTTTTCTGGTTATGGGGCTGGCGACGGAAAAACCCGTGACCATCGATGATCAAGCGATGATCGCGACAAGTTTTCCGGAATTCATGGGCCTGATGAAGGGGCTCGGTGCGGCGATCGAGTGAGATACTTTTACGTTCATTGGAAACATAGCATACCGGAGGAGCCGTCCCATCTCTGGTATGAAGTTGCCGACGACAATTTCCAGAACCGGACTATAGAGTTCTATGCCGATGGCTCCGTGGGTTTTGCCATTCGCGGCGCTGCCCTCGACGGGTCGGAGGATATTGAGATCGGGGGCACCAGAAATTCCGTATAAGGCTTTCCCGATCTCACAGAAATCAACTCCGACAATCAGTTCGAGGCCTCGGAGGTCAACGCGGTTGACTTCGAGCGCCGATGGAGTGAGGCACTTGCATCGAGGTTTCGAATGACGACAGGCTTCACCATCGCCATCGACGGACCTGCAGGCGCTGGAAAGGGCACCCTTGCCCGACGGCTCGCCGATCACTACCGGCTGAACCTGCTCGACACCGGCCTTACCTATCGCGCGGTGGCGCATTCGCTGCTTCGGCTGGGCCTGCCGCTCGACAATGTCTCGGCCGCTGAAACCGCGGCTCGCCAGGTCGATCTGGCAAAGCTCGACCGCGCCGTGCTTTCGGCACATGCCGTTGGCGAGGCGGCGTCGAAAGTGGCTGTCATCCCGTCGGTGCGGCGCATCCTGGTCGACAAGCAGCGCGACTTTGCAAAAACCCCGCCGGGCGCGGTGCTCGACGGCCGCGACATCGGCACTGTCGTGTGTCCCGATGCCGACGTAAAACTCTATGTCACGGCCAGTGCCGAGGTGCGGGCAAAGCGGCGGCTGGACGAAATCGAGAGCATCGGCGGCACTGCCAATTTCGATGAAATCCTTGCCGATATCGTGCGCCGCGACGAGCGCGACATGGGCCGCATGGACTCGCCCTTGAAGCCGGCCGCCGATGCGCACTTGCTCGACACGTCGGAAATGGCTATAGAAGCCGCGTTTCTGGCAGCTCAGGCGATCATCGACGATGTCCTGGCCAAGAGAAACGAAGCCTGAGCCGGGTTTTCCTGCGGCCGCCGATTGCCGGCGACAAAAAGAATCCCATATCGGGTATGAACCAGCCTGCCAGCATTCTTCATGCGCCGGAATTGCCGCTCAAGGGCGGCCAAGGGCTTTTTGCCCGGAACGCCGGCAGGCCAACGCAACGCTAACCCACGGCGCCCGCCCCGCGACAGATTGCGGGGCATTCCAGGAGAAACTATGTCAGTTGCAAATCCCACTCGCGATGATTTCGCGAGCCTGCTCGAAGAATCATTTTCCGCCGGCCATTCCGGCGAAGGCCAGGTCGTCAAGGGCATCATCACTGCCATTGAGAAGGACATGGCCATCATCGACGTCGGCCTCAAGGTCGAAGGCCGCGTGCCGCTGAAGGAATTTGGCGTCAAGGGTAAGGACACGACGCTCAAGGTCGGCGACACGGTCGAGGTCTATGTCGAGCGTATCGAGAACGCGCTTGGCGAAGCCATGCTGTCGCGTGAAAAGGCCCGCCGCGAAGAGAGCTGGGTCCGTCTCGAAGAGAAGTTCACCAAGGGCGAACGCGTCGAAGGCGTCATCTTCAACCAGGTCAAGGGCGGGTTCACCGTCGACCTCGACGGTGCCGTGGCTTTCCTGCCGCGCAGCCAGGTCGATATCCGCCCGATCCGCGACGTCTCGCCGCTGATGCACAACCCGCAGCCCTTCGAGATCCTCAAGATGGATCGCCGCCGCGGCAACATCGTGGTGTCGCGCCGCACCGTACTCGAGGAAAGCCGCGCCGAACAGCGTTCGGAAATCGTGCAGAACCTCGAAGAAGGCCAGGTGGTCGAAGGCGTCGTCAAGAACATCACCGACTATGGTGCGTTCGTCGACCTCGGCGGCATCGACGGCCTGCTGCACGTCACCGACATGGCATGGCGCCGCGTCAACCATCCGACCGAAATCCTCAATATCGGCCAGACGGTCAAGGTGCAGATCATCCGCATCAACCAGGAAACCCACCGCATCTCGCTCGGCATGAAGCAGCTCGAGAGCGATCCGTGGTCCGAGATCGGCACCAAGTTCCCGATCGGCAAGAAGATCAAGGGTACCGTTACCAACATCACCGACTACGGCGCATTCGTCGAGCTGGAGCCGGGCATCGAAGGCCTCATCCACGTTTCGGAAATGTCGTGGACCAAGAAGAACGTGCATCCCGGCAAGATCCTGTCGACGACGCAGGAAGTCGACGTGGTGGTGCTCGAAGTCGATCCGGCCAAGCGCCGCATCTCGCTCGGCCTCAAGCAGACGCTGGAGAACCCGTGGGAGGCCTTCGCGCGCAGCCATCCGGTCGGCAGCCAGGTTGAGGGCGAGGTCAAGAACAAGACCGAGTTCGGCCTGTTCATCGGCCTCGAAGGCGATGTCGACGGCATGGTCCACCTTTCCGACCTCGACTGGACCCGTCCGGGCGAGCAGGTGATCGAGGAGTACAATCGCGGCGACATGGTCAAGGCGCAGGTGCTCGACGTCGACATCGACAAGGAGCGCATCTCGCTCGGCATCAAGCAGCTGGCCAAGGACACGGTCGGCGAAGCGGCGACGTCAGGCGAACTGCGCAAGAACGCAGTCGTCACCTGCGAGGTTATCGGCGTGAAGGATGGCGGTCTGGAAGTGCGGCTGGTCGACAGCGGCATCGAGACCTTCATCAAGCGCTCCGACCTCAGCCGTGACCGCGACGAGCAGCGCCCCGAGCGCTTCACTGTCGGCCAGAAGGTCGACGCCCGCGTCATCGCCTTCGACAAGAAGACCCGCAAGCTGCAGGTCTCGATCAAGGCGCTGGAAATCGCCGAAGAGAAGGAAGCGGTCGCCCAGTACGGTTCGACTGACTCCGGCGCTTCGCTGGGCGACATCCTGGGTGCCGCGCTGAAGAAGCAGGGCAGCTAAGCCAACACTGCGCCTCGCGCAGGTTGTAAACGAAACAAAAAGCCCCGCCGGAGCGATCCGGCGGGGCTTTTTTTGCACCCGACCTGAATTTCAGGCCCTGCCGTAAAGCGGCACCAGCGTGCCGCTCATCGCCAGATTGGCCGGCGAAGCGAGGTAGGCAATGGCCTCCGCGGCTGCTTCCAAGCTGACCCATTTGCTGAAATCGGCGCCCGGCATGTCAGCCCGGGTGGCCGGCGTGTCTAGGGTCGAGGGCGCCACGGCGTTGACCAGTATGCCCTTGCCCTTCAGCTCTTCGGCCATCGCCACGGTCATCGCGGCGACCGCCGCCTTGGCGGCAGCGTAAGCCACCTTGCCGGAGCCGCGCCGCGGATCGAGCCCGGCTCGCGCCGTGACATTGACGATGCGGCCCGATACGGAAGATTCCAGCATCGAGCGTATCGCCGCGCGGCAGCACAGGAAGGTGGTGCGGGCGTTGGTGTCCATCATCTCGGCAAAGGAGGCGGGCTCGATCTTCTCGACCGGTGCGGCGGTGAAGCCGCCGGCCAGATGCACCGATGCCCACAAATCCGGAACGCTAGCATAGAAGGCATCGACCTTGGCAGCGTCGGCGAGGTCGACATTGTGCGCCAGCCTGACGCGGTCATGTGCCGGGAAGGGAAAATGGGCAGGCGCGGCAGCGTGGGCATTGGGCACATGGCAAATCGCGCCCTGCTCCAGCAGTTTCCCTACGACCGCGCCGCCAAGCGCCCCGGTGCCGCCGGTCACCACGATATGTCTGCCGTCCAGTGTTTCCGTCATATTCGACCGCTCCGTCGTTGCGCGCCGCCGATGCGGAAGGTCGCGCCTTTCGCGCGATCACTCAACCGAAATCTCGATGACGTAGGGTCGTCCAGCCGCCCGCGCGCGCCGTAGCGCGTCCGCCAAGCCGCCGGCGCCGGAAATCCGCTCGGCGGCAATGCCATAGGCTTCGGCCAATTTGCAGAAATCCGGCGGTGCCGGGGAGACGCCGACCGGCTCGACGCCGACATCGAGCATCGAGGTTTCGATCTCGCGGTAGCCGCGATTGTTCCAGACGGCGAAGATCACCGGCGCCGCCGCGTCGAGCGCGGCGCCCAGTTCCGGCAGGGTGAACTGGAAGCCGCCGTCGCCGGTGAGACAAACGACCGGCGCCTCAGGCCTGGCAAGGGCAGCACCGATCGCCGCCGGCGGGCCATAGCCGAGCGCGCCGAAGCCGGTAGCGGCGTTGAACCAGCCGCCCGGCCGGTCGTGATCGTAATAGAGGTTGGCGGCGTAGACCGGCTGGGTCGAATCGCCGACGATGATCGAGCCAGGCAGCGCATCACGGATCGTCTCGACGGCGCGCAATTGCGCCTGCATAGCTGGGCCAATCTCGGCAAAGGCCGCTTGCCGCGTCGCGGCCGCGCGAGCGGCGCCGTCGCCTGATTGCGCCTGGCCCATGCCGAGTTCGGCATGCAGCGCCTCGAGCGCTGCGCCACAATCGGCCTGGATCGAAATCCGGGCCGGCCGCCTGGTAAGTTGGTCGGCGCCGATGTCGATGCGGATCAGATTGGCGGGCAGGACAAAACCGCCGTCGCCATAGCCGTCATAATCGGTCGGACCGAATTCGGTACCGGCGGCGATGACCAGGTCGGCATCGGCCATCAGCGCACGCACCGCCTTCAGGCTGGGGCTGGCCGGCACGCCAAGCGGATGGCGATAGAGCAGGCCGCGCGCATTGGCGGTCTGGACGACCGGCGCTCCCAACCTCTCGGCCAGGCGCTGCAACGGCGCTTCGGCAGCTTTGGCGCCGCCGCCGGCCCGGATAAGCGGCCGGCGGGCGGCAGCGCAAAGCCTGGCTGCCTCAGCGATCACCGCGGCGCCCGGCTCGGGCGGGGCCGAATTCCGCAGCAGCGCCACGATGCCGGTGGCGGGCATGGTCATGACATCGGTCGGGATCTCGATATGCACTGGCCCCGGACGCGAGGATGAAAAAAGTGCAAAAGCGCGGGCGAGCACGCCGGGCAATTCGCCGGCCTCGGTGACACGGTGCGAAAACAGCGCCACCTTCTCCATCATGCCGCGCTGGTCCGGCAGTTCATGCAGATGGCCAAGGCCCTTGCCCAGCGTCGGCGTGGCGTTGACGCCCGAGATTACCAGCATCGGCACCGAATCGGCGCGCGCCTGGCCCATGGCGGTGATGGTGTTGGTCAGCCCCGGCCCGGTGATGACGAAGGCGACACCCGGCTTGCCGCTGGCGCGCGCATAGCCGTCAGCCATGAAGCCGGCGCCCTGCTCGTGGCGCGGCGTGACGTGACGGATCTTCGACCGCGCAAGCCCGCGGTAGAGCTCGACCGTGTGCACGCCGGGAATGCCGAAGACGGTGTCGACGCCGTGCGCTTCCAGCAAGGTGATGAGCGCTTCGCCGATCGTCGTCATTGTCTTAGCACCGGGCGCGTGAGGCAGGTTGGGCCGCCCTCGCAGGCAATGCACAGCGCATCGGCCTCGAATGTCGAGACCGTACAGCCGGCGGCCTGCATGGCAGCCGCCGTCTTCGGAAAACCGGCAACGGCGATAACCTGGCGCGGCGCGGTCGGCAGGACGTTCAGGCTGAGCCCGCTCGAGGCGAAGAATTCGTCGGCGTCGCCCTCGACCAGGCGAATGCCATGCGCACGCAGCATCTGGTGGAAGGCGACCGGCAGGAGCGGCCCATAGACCAGCGCCAGATCGTCGGCGAGCGGGCTGATCACCGATATCAGATGCAGGCAGGCGTCCTCGCCTTGCCAGAGCGGCAGGTCGAAGCCATAGACCTGGATGCCTTTGGGTGAAAGCAGGTTGGAGAGCTGCTGGATGCCGTGCTGATTGGTGCGTACGCCGCGGCCGACCGCCAGTGTGTTTGCATCCATCCACACGCAGTCGCCGCCCTCGACCTGGCCGGGAGTCTCGATACGGCCGAGGACAGGTATGCCCATGCGCCCGTAAGCTGCCTCGTGCAGGCCGGGCTCGGGCCGGCGCAGCGCCTTGCCCATGGCAAGGATGACCGCGCCATGGTCGGTCATCAGCGAGGGATCGTGGGTAAAGACAGAATCGGCAAGCCCGTCATCGGCGTCGCTCAGCCATTCGATCTCGGCGCCTGAGCCGGAAATCAGCCCGGCCAGCGCTTCATGCTGGGCCGCCGCTTTTTGCGGATCGAAGCCGGGACCGTAGTGCCATTCCAGTGCTTCGGCCCGATGCATGGCGCTGGCGGCGGAGCGCATCAGCACGCGCTGCAGCGGCCCGGCCATCGACTGCGACCCGTATGCTTTGCCCACTAAATTCTCCTGAAACGCGCTCCCTCCTGCCAATAGCCACTCGGCAGGCCGTGATCAATGGTCCAAAAACTGCGGTTGACGGAGGCAAGCGGAACGGTCCATCTTGAGAATCGGAACGCTGTCCAGTGACGGGTAATGGGTAATAAATTCCAGCAAGGACTGCCTCGGCTGCTCCGCGGGGCACCGCGACGATGACAGCGCCGGCCACCGCCCTGAAGCATACGGTGCAGAACGGCGCCGCCGAAGCCATCCACGTCGAGAACCTGCACAAGAATTTCGGCAAGCTGCACGTATTGAAGGGCGTTTCGCTGTCGGCGCGCGATGGCGAGGTGATCGCCATCATCGGCGGCAGCGGCTCGGGCAAGTCGACGCTGCTGCGCTGCATCAATTGCCTGGAGAACCCGACCAGCGGCACCATCCGCGTCAATGGCGAAGAGATAAAGCTGAAGGCCGACAGCCACGGCCACACCGTGCCCGCCGACCGCAAGCAGATCGAACGCATCCGCTCCAAGCTCGGCATGGTCTTCCAGAACTTCAATCTTTGGAGCCACATGACGTTGATCGAGAACGTCATCGAGGTTCCCGTGCATGTGCTCGGCGTCAAGCGCGATGTAGCGATCGGCGAGGCGGAAAAGCTGCTCGCCCGCGTCGGCCTGGCCGAAAAACGCGACGTCTACCCCGCCTATCTGTCGGGCGGCCAACAGCAGCGCGCAGCGATAGCCAGGGCGCTGGCCATCAATCCGCGCGTCATGCTGTTCGATGAGCCGACCTCGGCGCTCGACCCGGAGTTGGTCGGCGAAGTGCTGAAGGTGATCGGCGACCTGGCGCGCGAAGGCCGCACCATGGTGCTGGTCACGCATGAGATGAAGTTTGCCCGCGAGGTGGCGACGCATGTCGTCTATCTCCATAACGGGCTGGTCGAGGAAGAAGGGCCGCCGGAACAGATCTTCGGCGCACCAAAATCCGAAAGGCTGAAGCAGTTTCTGCGCAATGTTGGATGACTTGCGAGAAAAGCAGACGGGAACGTCAAAACCAAAAAACGGGAGAACTGAAAAATGAAACCTTTTCTCAAAACGGCGCTCGCGGCCACGCTGATCGCATTGTCGGGCGCATTTTCGGCAAGCGCCGAACAGATCAAGGTGGGTTTTTCGCCGGAAGCCTATCCGCCGTTTTACTCGCAGGATGCTTCCGGCAAGTGGGGTGGCTGGGAAGTCGACATCGTCAACGCCATTTGCGGCGAAGCCAAGCTGGATTGCGCATTGACGCCAGTCCCGTGGGACGGCCTCATCCCGGCGCTTAAAACCAAGAAGATCGATGCGATCATGAATTCGATGTCCATTACCGACGAGCGCAAGAAGGAAATCGACTTCTCCGACAAATACTATAACACGCCGACTGCGGTGATCGGCGCCAAGGATCAGAAATTCGATGCGACGCCAGAGGGGCTGAAAGCCAAGATAGTCGGCGTTCAGGCGTCTACGGTGCACGCCGCCTACGCCAAGAAGCACTTCACCGACGCTGCGGAAATCAAGGAATACCAGACGCAGGACGAGGCAAATCAGGATCTCGCCGCCGGCCGGATCGATGCTACTCAGGCCGATTCGATCGCGCTCGACGCGTTTTTGAAGTCGGACCAAGGCAAGGCGTGCTGCGACCTCAAGGGTTATGTCGCGCCGGACCTTGAAGTGCTCGGGCCGGGCGTCGGCGCCGGCATGCGCCAAGGCGACACCGAGCTCAAGGACAAGATCAATGCCGCCATCAAGGCCATTCGGGCCAATGGCAAATATGCCGAAATCACCAAGAAGTACTTCGATTTCGACATCTACGGCGAAGCGTCGCAGTCCAACTGACGGCAACGGCGTCAAGCCGGGCATGCCTAGCCGCCGTCGTCGCGGTGGGCATGTCCGGCTTGACGCATCATTGGCGCCTCAACCCGCAAGTCCAGGGGACATAAGCTGAGCGACGTTCTCGCCACCATGTTCGGAGCCAGTTCGCTGGAATTGCTGTCCTTCGAACCGCCGAACGGCAGGGGTCTCAGCCTTCTGCATGGGCTGGCAAACTCCGTCGGAATTGCTTTCGGTTCCTTTGGGGTTGGTCTTTTGATCGGCGTCGGCGGCGCCTATGGCAAGCTCTATGGCGGGCCGGTGGTCCGTGACCTGCTGGAAGTTTACACCACAGTGGTCCGCGCCGTGCCCGAGCTGGTGCTGATCCTGCTGCTTTATTTCGCTGGTACCGACCTCATCAACCAGTTGCTTACCGCGCTCGGCTATGCCGCGATCGACATCAACGGGGTTGTCGCCGGCATAGGCGTGCTCGGGGTCGTGCAGGGCGCCTACTCCACCGAAGTCTTGCGCGGCGCAATCCGCGCCGTTCCGCAAGGCCAGATCGAAGCCGCGCGGGCCTATGGAATGCCTCCCGGCCTGCTTCTCAGGCGTATAACGCTGCCGGCGATGCTGCCCTTCGCCATTCCGGGGCTGGCAAATTTGTGGCTGATCGCCACCAAGGACACCGCGCTTCTCGCGATCGTCGGCGTCAATGAACTGACCCAAACCACACGGACGGCAGCCGGCGCGACGAAGGCTTATTTCACCTTCTTCATGGCGGCGGGCGCGCTTTATCTCGTTCTGACCCTCGTCTCCAACGTCGTCATCGGGCGGGTTGAGCGCTGGGCGCGACGCGGCATGCCGTCGATCGCGGGATCGCACTGATGGCGACCGAAACCCCGGTCATTGACGCCGCCGCACGGGCCTCGCTCTGGATGCAGCCACACCGCATAGCTCTGATCCTGATCGCGCTGGTTGTCGTACTGGCATCGATTTTCCTCATGCGCTGGGATTGGCTTCCCACCTATCTGCCGCTGGCTTTGCAAGGCATATGGCGGACCATCTGGCTGCTTGTGGTAACGTCGGCTCTGGGCATCGCGCTCGCCATCCCCCTCGGCCTGGCGCAGGTGATCGGCCCGCCGATCTTGAGCGTGCCGGCCAAGGTGTTCTGCACGATTGTTCGCGGCACGCCGCTGCTGCTCCAGCTCTGGCTGCTCTACTACGGACTGGGTTCGCTGTTTCCGCAATTTCCGTGGATACGCGAGTCGTTCCTCTGGCCCATTCTAAGGCAGGCATGGCCCTACGCCGTTCTTTCTCTGACGATCTCGTAT
>NZ_JAMYKU010000021.1:0-115366 GCF_040317575.1 Mesorhizobium sp. M1423 | reverse complement strand
AAAATCCGTTTTTCCGTGGGGGGGGGGGGGCGTTTTTTTTAATATTCACTATCCAATTTTTTCCACCCCCCCCCCTTTTTTTTTTTTTTTGTTTTTTTTCTGGCGGGGGGGGGGGGGGCCCCCCCCCCCGCGGAGTTCGAACTCCAAAGGATCAGAACTTGAACTCGGCCAGATTTTCGGGGGTCACGATCTTGGCTGGACCAAGGATCAGTTCGCCGCCGGCGCCAATCGTGTATTCGCCGAGCCTGCCTGCCGTGAACTTCTCACCCTCCTTTCCGGTGATCTTGCACTGCGCAAGCGCCTGGGCCGTCTGGTAGGTAAGATAGCCAAGATCGGTGACGTTCCACCAGATATCCTGGGCCGCCCCGTCCTTGATGTATTTCGAGATCAGAGTAGCCGGCGCGAGGCCGGTCAGCTTGACCTTGCCGATCATGCCCGCCTCCTCGAGCGCACGCGCGGCCGCCGGAAGGCCGATGCCTGCCGGGACGATGATCACCTTGAGATCGGGAAACGCCTGGACCAGCGCCAGCGCCTGCTGCTGGTTGATTTGTTCGCTTTCTTCGCCATAGGCCACCTGCACCAGCTTCATTTTGGAGAACTTCGGCTCGGCAGCCATCTTCGCCTTCATGAACTCGATCCAGGCGTTCTGGTTGGTCGCCGTCGGCGTCGACGACAGGATCGCGAATTCGCCTTCACCGCCGCTGAGGGCGAATGCACTTTCCAGCATCATCTCGGCGAGACTGTCGCCCTTGACCTGATTGACAAATGCCGCGCGGGCATCGGCGGCCACATCGGAGTCATACGAAATCACCCTGACGCCCTGCTGAACGGCGCGCTTCAGCGCCGGCGCGACGGCATTGGCGTCGTTGCCGGCAATTGCGATGACCCCGACCTTCTGCGACACGAGGCTGTTGATGAATTCGATCTGCGCCTCGGCGGTCGCCTGCGATGGGGCGACCTGGGTAGCGGTGCCGCCAATTTCCTTGGCTGCCTCTTGTGCACCTCCAAAAGCCACTTTGAAGTAGGGGTCTGTGTCGAGCTTGGGCAGGAAACCGACCGTTACGGGTTCCTTGGCGCATTCCTGGCTGAAAGCCAGCGAGGTTGGCGCGAGCAGAACCGCGGATGCGAGCAGGGCTAATCTAAACGCTTTCATTGTGACTCCTCCGTCAAAATTCGGGCTTAAAGGAAGGGGCCCGAGATCACCCCTTTGTCTCGCGCATTGCGCGGGATCTGCTGAGCAGCTCCTGTGTGGAGCGCCAGTAATTGCCGACCAGCAGCGAGCCGATCAGAAGCAGGCCAATGATCATGCCCTGCGCGTCGCCGCCGATCTGGTTCAGCGCCAGCACGTTACGGATGATGGCGATCAGGACCAACGCCAGCATGACGCCGGTCAGGCGGCCCTTGCCGCCAAAGACGCTGACGCCGCCGAGCAGCACGATGGTGATGACGTCGAGCTCCATGCCGAGCGCATTGTTGGCGCGGGCATTGGAAAGGCGCGCGGTATAGACGATGCCGGCTATCGCCGCGACGACGCCCGAGACGACGAACAGGTTCAGCACCATCCGGCGCGTGTTTATGCCGGAATAGCGCGCCACCTCGGGGCTGCCGCCGAGCGCGTAGATGCGCTTGCCGGTCGGCGTCTTCTGCAGCACGACCGCAAACACCGGCGCCAGCGCCAGGAAGGGGACGATGGTCCACGGTATCTCGGTGCCCGGCAGATTGTTGATGCCGAAATCCACCACCGCGGGCGGCAGGATGTTGACCGAACCGGTGCCGAGCAGGATGTAGCCAATACCTCGATAGAGCGCCATCGTGCCGAGCGTCACCACCAGCGACTGCAGTCCAAGGCCCGAGACCAGGTAGCCGTTGAAAGCGCCGAGCAGGCCGCCGGCGACGAGCGTCAGCGGGATTGCGGCAAGCGTTGGCACGCCGGCCTGTACCAGCAAGCCAAAGACGACGGACGTCAGCGCCAGCACCGAGGCGATCGACAGGTCGATTTCGCGGGTGATGATGAGCAGCGTCATCGGCAGGATCAGCAGCGCCTTTTCCGAGGCGCTGGCGCCCAGTTGCGAGAGATTGAAGCCGGAGACGAAATTCGGCACGAAGATCGCCGCGTAGAGGAAGATGGCCACGCAGGAGGTCGCCAGCAGCAGATCCCAGAAGTCGATCGAACGGAGGAACTTTCTCACCGCGCCCTCGCCTGTCTTGCCTGCTCGGCACGCCGCACGATAAACGTGTCGATGCCGATGGCGACCAGGATCACCAGGCCGTAGACGCCCTGCAGCCACAGCGGGTCGACGCGCACCAGCGTCAGCCCGTTCTTGATGACGAGCAGCGTGAGCGCGCCGAGGATGATGCCGAGCAGCGTGCCCGAACCACCGCGGATGGCGACGCCGCCGACCACCGCCGACGCGATCACGGTGAGTTCGAAACCGAGCGCGACGCGGGCATCGATGGTCGCATAGCGGGATGCCCACAGCGCACCGCACAGGCCACCGAGCAGGCCGGCCATGCCAAAGGCCAGCAGAATCCGCCGGTCGACGGGAATGCCGATAAGACGTGCGCCGTCCGGATTGGAGCCGGCGGCGAACAGTTCGCGCCCGATGGCCGTGCGATAGAGCAGCACATAACCCAGGCACAGGATGACGATCGCGATAACGACGATCAGCGGCACGCCGGCGATTTTCAGGCCGGTCATGTCGAGCCAGGCTTGCGTGACTTCGTCGGCGCTGATCTGGTCGCCGGCTGCCCAGATCGAGTTGAAGCCGCGGAAGATCGACATCGAGGCCAGCGTGACGACGATGGCCGGGATCTTTCCCCTGGTGACGACGAGGCCGTTGATCAGGCCGGCGACGCCACCGACCGCGCATGCGGTCATCAGGCCGATGCCGATGTCGAGCCCCGGATAGGCCTGGACCATGCTGGCCGCCATGTAAGCCGACAGGCCAATCACCGCCGCGATCGAAAGGTCGATGTTGCGGGTGATCAGCACCAGCATCTGAGCGAGCGCTGCAACGACAAGCAGGGCGGCATCCATCGACACGGCGGTCAGGTTTGCCGCGCTCACCATGCGCGGGTTGATGATGGTGACCGGGATGGCCACCGCCAGCATCGCGGCGAGCAGGCCGAACTCCCGCCGCTTCAGTATGTCGAACGGTCCTTTTCTCTTCTCCTCGCTGGCAGGCTGTGCTGCCGGGTCGGCGCTTTCCCCGGCCTTCGTAGCTGCTTCCAGCACCTTTTCCTGGGTGGCTTCGCCTCTGACAAATTCGGCCGTCCGATGGCCTTCGCGCAGGACGATGACGCGGTCGCACATGCCGATGAGCTCGGGCATTTCGGAGGAGATCAGGATGATAGCCATGCCTTGCGCGGCAAGGTCGGCGATCATCGCATGCACTTCCGCCTTGGTGCCGACATCGATGCCTTGCGTCGGCTCGTCGAGGATGAGGACGCGCGGCGCGGTGCGCAGCCATTTGGCCAACACCACCTTCTGCTGGTTGCCGCCGGACAGCTCCTTCACCGGCTGCCCGTAGCCGGAAAAGCGCAGCTTCATGCGCTTCAGCCAGTCCGAAACCAGAGCGATCGCGCGGTCCGTGCCGTAGAAGCCGGAGCGAGCTGCCTTGTCGAGGACGGGCAGCACCGCATTGTCGAGGATAGAAAAATCCATCACCAGGCTCTGGCCCATGCGGTCTTCCGAGACATAGGCGATGCGCGCATCCATGGCGTCGCGTGCCGATGCGAAGCGCACAGCCTCGCCGTCGATCAGGATTTCGCCGGCATCGGGCTGGTCGATTCCGAACAGCACGCGCGCAATCTCGGTCCGCCCGCTGCCGACCAGGCCGCCGAGCCCGAGCACCTCTCCGGCGTGGAGCTTGAGGTCGATGTTGGAAAAGCCGCCGGCGTGCGAAAGCCCCCTCGCCTCCAGCACCAGCGCGCCGGTTGCGCGGTTTCGTTGCGGATAGAGGTCGGTCACCTCGCGGCCGACCATCATGCCGATGGCGGCGGCGCGGCCAAGCTCGGCCTTCGGCTTGACGCCAATGAGGCGCCCGTCGCGCAACACCGCGATGCGGTCGGCGATGCGGAAGATCTCGTCCATGCGGTGGCCGACGAACATCATCGCCACGCCATGCAGCCGCAGGTCGGCAACGACGGTGAACAGCCGCTCGACCTCGCGCTGCGACAGGGCGGCCGTCGGCTCGTCCATGATCAGCACCCGCGCGTCGAGCGACAGGGCGCGGGCGATCTCGACCAGTTGCTGTTCAGAGGTGCGCAACATCCCGAGCCGGGTTTCGGCCGGCACGTCGAGGCCGACTGTCGCCAGGACCTTACGCGCACCGGCAAGCATGGCGGCGTTGTCGATGCCGCCGAAGCGGTCGCGCGGCATATGGCCGAGATAGATGTTTTCCGCCACCGAAAGATCCGGGAAAAGACCGGGGTGCTGGTGCATGACCGAGATGCCGGCAGCCTGGGCGTCGTGCGGCGAATGGAAGACCACAGGCTCGCCATCGACTTCGACATGGCCGCCGGTCGGGAGATACACGCCGGCCAGCAGCTTCACGCAGGTGCTCTTGCCGGCGCCGTTTTCGCCAAGCAGAGCCAGCACCTCGCCTGGGCGCAATTCGAAGGACGCGTCCTTGAGGGCAATCGTGCCGCCGAAGGCCTTTGTCGCCTGAACCAGGGCAACGGGGACAGCCACGTCACTCTTCACCATGGCATCGGCTTCGCCTAATGCGCCCAAATGCAGCACCCTTCCTCCCTGGTCCTATTTTTTCAATTTGCTATATTAAATGGCTGGACGCCGCAACTGGAAAATTGACTTCCATGGTTCCGAAGGGCACTGTCGCGTCGCGCATGGGTGCGATTGAAGTGCTCGACCCCGCGGCAGCCTCAAAGCTGCAGGCGGTTAGAGCAGCTCCGCGGCAATGAAATGGGGAGGCGCCGGTTTTGTCCGGAAAAGGCAGCAATTCGGTCAAGGTTCGGCATTATAACGAGCGCTTCGTGCTCGATGCCATCCGCCGCCTGAAAGAGGCATCCAAGTCCGATCTGGCGCGCGCCGCAAATCTGACGCCGGCCGCGGTCGCCACCATTGTCGACGGGCTGGAATCGTCGGGATTCGTAAAGCAAGTGGGAAAAAGGTTCGGACAACGAGGATCGCCGTCCACTCTCTACCGACTTGCACCGGAGCGTATCTACAGCGTCGGCATCAAGATCGGCCGGCGCGCGCTGGAGGCCGTGCTCGTCGACTTCGCCGGCGAGGTCCGCTCGCGCGAGTCGCACGAATATCGCTTCCCGGATCCCGACATGGTGCTCAAGGCCGGCAACATGTCGCTGGCCAATTTCGACAAACTGGTCGAGGGGCTTGGCGATGCCAGCATCGTCGGCGTCGGCATCGCGTCGCCATATTTCCTCGGCGGCTGGAGCGAGGAGCTCGGCTTTCCCGACGACCTCGGTAGCCGGTGGGAAGCAATCGATCTGACGACTTTCTTCGCCACAAAGCCGAAGACCCCGGTCTTCGTGGAAAACGACGCGTCATCGGCCGCACTGGCCGAGCTCATCCAGGGGACTGGCGCGCGGTTCCGCGACTTCATGCATATTTCGATCGACACCTTTGTCGGCGGCGGACTGGTGCAAGGCGGCAAGGTCCACACCGGGCCGCACGGCAACAGCGCCGCGCTCGGTCCTTTGCCGGTCTCGCCTTCAAGCCTCGATTCGGTGGCGGCCAAGCCGGCGCGCTACCAGAGCCTGCTGCATCGCGCTTCGATCTATGTGCTGGTCAATCATCTCAAATCGCGCGGCATCGAGATCAATCGCGTGCGCGAACTCGACCCCTTGCCGCCAGGGGCGCGCGAGCCGCTGTCCGAATGGATCGACGATTGCGCCAATGCGCTGGTCGAGGCGATCATCGCCATCACCTCCGTCATCGACATCGAGGCGATCGTCCTCGACAGCATCCTGCCGCGGCCGATCCATCTCGAGCTGTTGGCAAAGGTGCAGACCCAGTTCAACAGGATCAGCGCCATCGGCATCGTGGCGCCGGAAATCGTCTCGGGACAATTCGGCCCCGAGGCCTCGCCGATCGGCGCGGCGATGCTGCCGTTCTCGGCACTGTTGGCGCCCGACAGCGGCGTGCTGATGATCGGCAAGGACAGAACAATGCTGCTGGGTAGCCTTTCGAGGCTTGCCAGCCAAAGCCAGCCAGCGAGAAGCTCGGCGACTTCAACGGGATAGGATGGCGCTGCGAGAGAGCATCAAGCTCCGGGCATCATCAACATCAGTTCGCAGTCCGGCACGGGCACGGCGGGCTTTTTGCGCCGGCACCGGAACTTTTAGCGGCCGCTGATCTTCATTCGTCACCGACATTGAAATGCCGATCGGTCCGCGCTCCGCTTCAGTGCGGGCCCAGGAAGCAAGGAGGAACATATGAACTGGGATCAAATCAAGGGAAAATGGACGCAGTTCAAAGGCAAGGCGAAAGAGCAGTGGGGTGACCTCACCGACGATGATCTTGATCGGATCGAGGGCAACCGAGACCAGCTCTTGGGACGTATCCAGGAGCGATATGGCATCGCCAAGGAAGAGGCAGAGCGCCAGGTAGATAACTGGTCCAGAAGCATCAGCTGAGCCTTGGACGCACCGCCGTCTGCTATCCCACCACCGGGGTAGACTCTGCGTCGCCCGCCGTGCCGACTGGTGCGGTGGGCTCTTCGACAGCGAGGCCCGCGAGGAATCTTTAGCCGTATCTAATGTTCTACTTGCGTGGCGGACAGCCGCTCCCCTCGCTCGGCGTGGCCTCACTGCGCCCAGGCAGGTCAGACTTAGGTCCTAAGCAATACCCTCCAGAAATGGACCGAAGCCCCGGCTGAGGAACGTAGCCGGCTGGCTCACGTTGTAGTGAGCTTTGGCGCGACCAAGATGCGTCTGGGCGGAAGAGTTCAAGCCAGAGAGGAGAAGCCCGACGCTCCGAACGAGCGTCGGGTTTGGGCGTAAATGCAAACGATCAGCAGACTGTTCAATTCCCATGCCCAGGCAGCACGTGCCGTTGCCAGGCTTCAGGCTGCCGGGATTCGTCGCCGGCAGATCAGCGTGGTCGGATCTTACAATGACAACGATGAACCGATCAGCGTTGCTGGATATTACAACGATGAGATGAGCGCTCTCTGGCGAGGTGCGGGCGCAGGCGCCGCACTTGGCGCGACGGCTGGTCTGCTGGCCGGTTTTAGCGCTTTTGGAGCTCAGGGCATTGATCCCGCGGGGATGACCGGCATGGCTCTGGTCGGTGCGGCGTGGGGCGGCTTTGGCGGCGGGCTTCTCGGAACCTTCGCCAATTTTGCCCAGAAGCCGGGCAAGCCGAAGATCGCAGAGGGTGTCGTTCTGGTGATGGCCCGCGTCGATGAAAAGCAGGCCGGCGCCACGCACGCAGTGCTCCGGAGTTCCGTGGAGATGCCGCAACTCATCTCCGGGCCGAGGAGCGTTTACGCAAATTCAAGCCGGTTCCGCGTCCGATCTGGTGCCAGATGAAGTTTGTTCCGCCAAACAGAAATTCAGACGGAAGGCGCCCGACGAAAGTTTGGCAAACCAACACCTTGGAAGCATGCGGGCTGCTTGCCGTTGTGCTGTCGTTTATCCTTACGGTTCTGCTGGCAGGTCTCATCCTTGGCTGAAGCCGTGCCCTTGCCACCGGCGACAAGGTGTCGAACCGGCGAAAGGTGCGGCGAGTTCGAAGGATTAAACCATTCGTGCTAAAGCGTTCATAGCTTGTCGCCATAGGAGAGGACGCCCAGATGGACAAACGGGCTGAAGGAGACGCGGAGAGATTGGCTCGAGGCGAGTTCGAGCTCAAAGCCGAACGATATGGCGTGAACGCCTTTCTTCTCGTTGTCGAACTTATAAATCTGCTGGAAAAGCGCGGAACAATCAGCAGCGACGACGTCGCGAAAATAGCCGAGGCCGCCGCACTTGCCGTTGCCGCATCCAGCGAACCCGACATGAACAGCATCAATCTGTTGCAGGCCATCGCTGCCGCACGCCGGCCCAAATAGGGCAAATCCGCCAGCAATCGGCACAAACCGACAACGCTATATTGAAACTGATCTCGATCGAGCGTGCGGAGCCTTCCATGTGCAATGACTACGAACAGCATGTCGCCTGGGCCGAGTATTGCCGGATGATGGCTTCGCTGGCGCTCAATATTCCCAGCCATCAAACCGAACTGGATCTGCCGCAGGCAGACGACATCCACATCAACGACCCTGCGCCTGTAATGCGCGGGGCCGGCGACACAATCGAACTGGCGTCGATGACGTTCGGCTTTCCTCCGGCCGGACCAAAAGGCGGACCTGTATTCAACTTTCGCTCGGAGGGTCGACAATTCGGCAACAGCAAACGCTGCCTCGTCCCGGCGTCGGCTTTCTTCGAGTTCACGGGAACGAAATATCCAAAAGCCAAGCACAAGTTCACGCTGAATGGCCATTCGTTCATGGCGATTGCCGGGCTTTGGCGCGAGGGTTTCGGCAACAAGCCGCCGACGTTCACGATGCTGACGACCGATCCGGGGCCGGACGTGGCGCCATATCACAACCGCCAAGTGGTTGTGCTGCGGCCATCGGACTGGGCGGCATGGATCCATCTGACGAAGTCCGAGGCTGAACTCATGCGGCCGCTGCCGGAAGGGTCGCTCAGAGCGGAAACAGTTCGCGCAGGTTCCGAGTAGGAACCATCGAATGAGCGTGGAAAAGATTATATGATTGCGCCAACATCGCAGGTAAACTTGTCGACCAAAACTGATGCCGATCTTCTCAGTCCAGCATACGACGGTCTATCGCTATAGCCGGCCGGTGAGGTTCGGCGAGCATCGGCTGATGTTCAGACCGCGCGACAGCTTCGATCAAAGACTCCTGGACCACGCCTTGTCTGTCGATCCCGAGCCGAAAGAGGTTCGCTGGATCCATGACGTTTTCGGAAACTGCGTGGCGGTGATCGATTTCGAGAACCCCGCGAAAGAACTGCGCTTTGCGACAGACATTCGGCTGGACCACACGCCGCAGCATGCGCCCGATTTCCGTATCGACGAAGCTGCGCTTCACTATCCGTTTTCCTACGATCCCGACGAAGCCGCAGATCTCTCCCAGACGATGGAACGTCAATACGAGGATGACAGTGACGAGGTTGGCAAGTGGGCACGACAGTTCCTCAGTGCCGCAGGGCACACCGGGACCGGCAATCTGTTGATGACGCTTTGCTATGCCATCCACGAGAGCTTTGTGTATTCCCGTCGAAGCGAGCCAGGGACGCAGCCGCCGCTGATGACGTTGCACCTGCGTCGCGGCACATGCCGGGACTTTGCGCTGTTCATGATGGAGGCGGTTCGTTCGCTCGGCTTTGCCGCCCGTTTTGTGACTGGTTACGTCTATGTGCCGAGCCGCGACAGCGCGACGGTTCTTGGCGGCGGGTCGACGCATGCCTGGTGCCAGGTCTACCTGCCGGGTGCCGGCTGGGTCGAGTTCGACCCCACCAATGGCATTGTCGGCAATCGGGATTTGATCAGGGTGGCCGTGGCCCGGCATCCTCGTCAAGCCATTCCGCTTTCCGGGAGTTATTCGGGAAGCGCGTCGAGCTTTCTTGCAATGACCGTCGAGGTGAATGTGGCGAAGGAGATCGGTGCGTAGGAAAATTAGCATCCGCTGATGTTTTCCCGGAACTGTTTGGCCGACGCGGAGTTTGCCCGGTTGCTGAATGACAACAATCGGAGCGTCGATGCGGATCCGCGCAGGTTACACCCTCACCTACGAATGTCCGCAGCCAACGCCGATGCTGTTGGCGCTCGAAATCCATCCATCGCGCCGGGTCGATCTGTTGACGGAACAGGTCATCGATTTCGATCGTCCCGTCGAAGCACGCGGCTACGTCGACGGTTTCGGCAACGCCTGCACGAGGATCGAGGCGCCCTCGGGCCTGACGACGATCTCAACCACCTTCGATATCTACGATAGCGGCGAGCCCGATGCGGTCGCCGAGCAGGCTGTGCAGCACAAGATCAAGGACCTGCCGGACGAAGTGCTCGTCTTTCTTCTCGGCAGCCGCTACTGCGATACCGATCGTCTTGGAGATTTTGCCTGGGCGAAATTCGGCAATACCGCGCCTGGATGCGCGCGTGTCCAGGCGATCTGCGATTTCGTTCACAATCACATCGTCTTCGACTACCAGAAAGCCGACCCGCTGCGGACGGCTCACGACAGCTTCACCGACCAGGCCGGCGTTTGTCGTGACTTTACCCATTTGGCGATCGCGCTATGCCGTTGCATGAATATTCCCGCGCGGTACTGCACCGGCTATCTCGGTGACATCGGGGTACCGCCGGCGCCGTATCCGATGGATTTCAGCGCCTGGTTCCAGGCCTATCTCGCCGGCACCTGGTTCACATTCGATCCTCGCCACAACCGCCCGCGCATCGGGCGGATATTGATGGCAACCGGGCGCGACGCGACCGACGTCGCCATCTCAACCAGTTTCGGTTTTTCGCGGCTTACCCGCTTCGAAGTCGTGACGGAGGAGGTCCAGGCCGAACCTTCCCTGGCGTCTGTCGAAAATTCCGCGTTCTCACCTTGAGCTGCAAAGGTTCGTAGAGGTGGGTCGACGATGTCCCGAGGCCCCTGTGATCTCGAGGTCAGGGCCGCGCTGCATTCAGGGCGACGCTGGCGCCATGCGAATGCATCCGCCCGCACGATATAAGCGCTTCAGCCCCGCTTGACGTTGCCGGCGGTGACCTCGTCTTTGTGGGCGGCGAAAGCTTCCAAGACTTCGGTTTTCTCAGGCTTCGGAATCTTGAAATGATCCAGGGTCCGCCCGAGTTCCGCTGCGACCTCATCGAATTCCGCAGGGGAAATCCGCAGGTCGCGATGCGCCTCCTCGAGGCCGAGCGGCGTCGTGCCGGGCTTGGTGGCGACGAACTTGAAGGGCCCACCAGAAACGTCGCAGACCCACAGCGTGCGCATGAACTTGAGGCCGGGCAACCTTTCAAGGTTCTTGGTGTGCCACTTGCGCAATTGTGGGTTCTTCGACTTCTTGCCGACGATCGGGTTTTTCACGACGGCGTCGCTAAAATGATCGATCACCGCTGCGATGGCGAACACGCCCCCCAGCCGCTCATACAGACTTTTTTCAGCTGTGGTTTTCTTGGCCTGGGCGAGTGCGTTGTCGGCGGGCAATACCGCCGTCGACGCGGCGGCCAGCGCCAGCGCGGCAACAACACTTCGTCTTGTCAAAGAGGTTGAAACAGCCGTTTTCATCCCTGGTTCCCTTCGAGGTTAGGCCAGAGCAAGCCGCAGCCTGTCTGGCGGGCTTCATGAAGTGACATTCGGACACTTTGCTATATTTTAGCATCGTCTAAGGAACAAACGAGCCCTTCGCCCGAATTATTCCGATGGACGGCATTCTCACGGTCAACATGCGTAAAAAGGGCGAAGGCCGCGCGGATGAGGAAGGCTTAAGCACGCGTCGCTGCACGCGGCAGAGGTCGCGAAGCCACTTCGGCCGCATCGGCCCGATCGATGTTGCGGGCACCGTAGTGTTCCTGGCCTCGCTGGCGGCGGTCGCCTGCGGCCAATAGCCTGTGCTTTTCAAAAATCGCTAGCTTCTGCGGATAGGTGATCCGCACCTTTGCGTTGCACCCGTCGCATTTGAAGTGCGCGATTGTTCTTAGTGCAGAGCCCTTTCTTACCGCCGGATGCGAGCAATCCGGACATTCGAATGTGAGCGCGACATCCGATAAGTCTTTGGCTAAGCCCATTTCCATCCCCTTCGCAAGCTCGGTGGCTACACTCTGGCGATTCTCAATGGGCAATTCAGATGCCAAACGGCTGTGCCAAAGCGGGATTAGACCAATTCAACTCGGAACGCCGCAAAGCTAGTGCGCCTTCTCTGTGCCTTTTGAGCGAAGAGACCTAACTTCCTCCAGCAGTTCGCGCTCATTGGTAGTCAAGTTTCGGAAGATTGCGACAATCATCACCGCTAAGGCTTCGGCATCCAGGCTTAAAAGGTCAATGTGTTCATCTGCGCAAACCTGATCAAACACGCGTTCACAAATAGCCAAATCGTGAGGGCTGAGGCGAGTGCTATTGAAACGCCGGCGCGACATTTGCGAGCCTTCGACGCCCGCCGCCCTGTTGCAAAAGAAGCGGGCCCGGGCAAGAAACGCGAGTCGTTGAGTGGTTGTTCCCGGCTGCAAGCTTTGCTAAGCCGCCTGCAGCAGGGGCAGACCAGAAGCCTTTCCCCGCACGCATCATGGCGCATGCGAGCGGAGCTGTGCGCCGACCTTGGCATTTTCCTAGCATGGCGAGATGCTTGGCACCTAAGGGATTTTCGAGCGACCGCTTGAACGGCTCTGGCTGCCATGCGCGGGCCGATTTTGGACGGCTGGACCGTTGGACTCACGTCAGACACACGCAAGACTACTTCGAACCCTAAACGGGGCCGTCGGCTACCGTTTTGCTTCGAGATCAGCCTGGCCGATTTTTGAATCCCCCCAAAATCGCTCGAACCTTTCTTAAGTAACGTTCAATCAGCGACAATCCGTCAACTGTTGGACTATTTTCAGAGCTTCGTCGGGCAGACCGCAGGATCCGTCTAAGAACGTGCTTTGCCGGAGGCGGAACTCACTTCTCGAATTAACTTCCTGATTATTGCCGATTGAAAGGAAGCGGCACTGTCGGCGGGAATGACGAACGAGCCGGGTCCTCCGATCACGTGCCTCGAATAATATTCCGTCGTCGTCTCACCATTTTCAACGTCGGCGCCTATCGGAAGACCATTGATCACGATGGCTTTCCGAAGTGCTCTCTGACGGCTGTCATCGACAGACGTTCCGTCGTTGTTCGCTCCGTCACCTGAAATGTCGATGATCCTGCGCAAGGTTGGGACAGGCAGTTTGTCAAAGGCGTCCACGGAGGCGTCGATGGCATATGAGATCGACGTATTCGATCCGTGCGGACCAGAACGCAGCCTTCCAGACTTCTTCCGGAGTGCCTTAGCGATGACGGCCGCATCCTTTGCGTCAGAAAGAATGGTCCAGCTCACCCTGGTTTCCGAGGAGCCGCGGCTCGACCATTCGACAAAGGTGACGGCGATCTTGCCGTGCATACCCTCTTTGATCACCTTAAGCACGGTCGCTGATTCCAAAGCAGCCGCATAGCTCTCGCGTTGTAGGTTTGCCTCTATCTGGTTGATGGAGCCGGACATGTCGGCCGCGAGAACGATTGCGACATCGACTTCGTTGATCGGATTCTCAAGGGCAACCTTCTCGCGAATTCCACGAGGAGAAAGACCGATCGTGTGAGGATTTGCGTGAATATACTGGACAGAGACCAGCACAATTTTCAGCAATCCTGCGATCAGTGCGCTAAAGGATAGGACTTGCATCTCCCATCTATCCTCATGAGCTTATGAAACTCTTGGGGGGCGGTTGATCGCTGACTTCTATTAATTCTGAAGGGAACTCAAGTAGTTGAGATAAAGGGGCTTACTCTCCTAACATTAGCTTTCCCTATATTAGCTGTGACTATTTCAAAAGTCAACAAAATGGAGGGAGAGACACGGGGTAGTCAGCATGCCGGAGCGGAACGCAAGAACGGCTGCATAGGAGGACGCTCCAGCATCTTTTTATTAGCTAGTGCTAATTATCAGGCATATGGTCACTTCAACATGTGGCCGAAGCGGCAACCGGAAAAGGGAATGGCGCGGCGCCGAGCCACTGCCGCGGTCGTCCTTGCGGCCTTTTCGTCGTTAGGGTTTTTGGTTCCCTCGAGGGCGCATGATGCCTCGTCAGGGTGGAGCTATCCGCTGGCCTGCTGTCACGGCGACGCGGAACACGGTGAGTGTCAGCGAATCCCAGCGCGGGCGGTTCATGTTCGTCCCAGTGGCTGGGTTGTCATCTTGAGGCCTGGGGATCATCGGAAGATCACGCGGCAGCAGCGATACTTCATTCCTTATGGTGATGAGATTCCGTCGCAGGATGGCAATTATCATATTTGCCTTCATCCGACCGAAGAGCATGAGAACTGTTTTCTTGCACCGCCCGACGCCATGTGACCCGGGAGCCGCGCTGCGTCCGAAAAATTGCGAGATGCGGGAACGGCTGCAAGCCGGGTCCAGGAGCATGCCGGGCCGGCGCCCTAAAGGCCGCAAAGACACGGCGAGTCAAAGGGCGATGAAATTCAGGCGCAACACAAATCCTCGGTGACCGAAAATCTGGTGCTGCGAGAGAGGATTGAACTCTCGACCTCTCCCTTACCAAGGGAGTGCTCTACCACTGAGCTACCGCAGCCGCCGATGGCGGGGCTTCTGCCATATCGAACCGGCAAGCGCAAGGCCAAGACAAAGACGGGTTGAAAGGCCGCACCAGGCGATCGTTGCGGACATGGCCGTGCCACAATGTTGGCTATCCCTTGATACGCACCGGCGGGTCGCCGGCCGGGGACGGGACGATGAACGATAAGACAATTTCTCCGAACAAGGATGGTCTACCAAAAAAGGCTGGCCGCAAGGACCGACTGGCCGAGCAGTTGCGTGCCAATCTGCAGAAGCGCAAGGCGCAATTGCGCTCACGGCGAACCGGCGGGGCCGACCAGCGGCCGGACGGGCTGCAGGCGGCAAAGCAGAAGGATTAACGCGAATCGGCTATGTTGGTCACCGGTATTTTGGCCAAGGTATCGTGGGCCAACGCGGGGAAATAGCCTGTTTCTTGAACCAAGCCGGCCAATGGTCTAGATGGGCCGCAACTGACTCAACCGATTTAAACCGGCTTTTCGGCCGAGGGGACGCTCTTCATGGATCGCATCAGAATTGTCGGCGGCAACAAGCTTGCCGGAAGCATCCCGATCTCGGGCGCGAAAAACGCCGCGCTGCCGCTGATGATCGCCGCGCTTTTGACCGACGACACGCTGACGCTGGAAAACGTGCCGCATCTGGCCGACGTCGAGCAGCTGATCCGCATCCTCGGCAATCACGGCGTCGACTATTCGGTCAATGGCCGCCGCGAAAAGCAGCATGAGGGCTATTCGCGCACCATCAATTTCTCCGCCCGCAACATCGTCGACACGACGGCGCCTTACGAGCTGGTGTCGAAGATGCGGGCGTCGTTCTGGGTGATCGGCCCTCTGCTGGCCCGCATGGGCGAGGCCAAGGTGTCGCTGCCCGGCGGCTGCGCCATCGGCACGCGGCCGGTCGACCTCTTCCTGGAAGGCCTGCAGGCGCTGGGCGCCGATATCGACGTCGACACCGGCTATGTCATCGCCAAGACCAGGAACGGCCGGCTGGTCGGCAACCGCTACGTGTTCCCGAAAGTCTCGGTCGGCGCCACCCATGTGCTGATGATGGCGGCCTCGCTGGCCAAGGGCGAGACGGTGCTCGAAAACGCAGCCCGCGAGCCCGAGATCGTCAACCTTGCCGACTGCCTCAACGCCATGGGTGCGAAGATCTCCGGCGCTGGCACCGCGACCATCACCATCGACGGCGTCGAGGCGCTGTCGGGCGCCCGCGTCAGGGTGATCCCCGACCGTATCGAGACCGGCACCTATGCGATGGCGGTGGCGATGACCGGCGGCGACGTCGTGCTGGAAGGCGCGCGGCCCGACTTGTTGCAGACGGCGCTGGACATCATTTCGCAGACCGGTGCTGAGATCACGCAGACCAATTCCGGCATCCGCGTCAGGCGCAACGGCGCCGGCATTTCGCCGGTCGACGTGACGACGGCGCCGTTCCCGGCGTTCCCGACCGATCTGCAGGCGCAGTTCATGGGCCTGATGACGATGGCCAAGGGTAAGTCGCGCATCACCGAGACGATCTTCGAAAACCGCTTCATGCACGTCCAGGAGCTCGCCCGGCTCGGCGCCCACATCACGCTGTCCGGCCAGACGGCGATCGTCGACGGCGTGGCGAAGCTGAAGGGCGCGCCTGTCATGGCAACCGACCTTCGCGCCTCGGTGTCGCTGGTCATCGCCGGTCTCGCGGCCGAAGGCGAAACCACGGTCAACCGCGTCTACCATCTCGACCGCGGCTTCGAGCGGCTGGAAGAAAAGCTGTCCGGCTGCGGCGCGGAGATCGAGCGCATTTCGGGGTAACGATAGCAGGCTCAGGTCAGCGCCGCCCCTCATCTGCCTGCCGGCATCTTCTCCCCGTATAGGGACGGGAGAAGGACCGCCTGGCGAAGGATTTCGCCAATCTCCAGCGTTGCGGAGAGGGTGCCGAGGTTGCGGCCAGCCTCTTCTCCCCGTCCCTATACGGGGAGAAGGTCCCGGCAGGCGGACGAGGGGCGGCGCTGACCGGGGCGATTGCCTGGCCAAGACCTCCGGTGCGGTTGCACGAGCCGGAAAGACCGCCTAACAGAAGGTCGAATAGTCAACTCGCAGGTGCGAATTCCGCATGAATGGCCTTAAGCTTGTCGCGCTCGACGATCAGGATCTGAGCATCATCTCGGCGCATGTCCAGGATGCCGTGATGAAGGTCAGCGATCTCGAATACCTGCCTTCGGTCAAGCGCTTCGTGCTGACCATGAACCGCTTCGTCTGGGAGGCGAAATCGGGCTTCTTGCGCCAGCACAATGAGCGGCGGCAAGCGGTGCTGCATTTCGACCGGGTGCTCGCCGCCAAGACCAGCGGCATTGCCCGCGACAAACCGGACGAGGTGCTGTCGCTGCTGGCGATCAGCTTTCTCGCGCTAGACAAGCCGGCCGGCATCGTCGAGCTGATCTTTGCGGGAGGCGGCGCCATCATGCTCGATGTCGAATGCATCGAGGCGCGGCTTGCCGATGTCGGCGGTGCCTGGGAAGCGACGTCGCGCCCGGTCCACAGGGTCTGAGCCGATGGCCATCACGCTTCGCCAGTCCGACGCCGATTTCGAGCAGCGCTTTGCCGCGTTCCTGCTGACCAAGCGGGAAGTCTCGACCGACGTCGACGCCGTGGTGCGCGAGATCATCGCCAAGGTGCGCGCCGACGGCGACGCGGCGCTCGTCGCCTACACGCAGAAATTCGGCGGCGGCGACCTGACAAGGCTCGGCATTGCGGTGTCCAAGGATGACATTGCCAAGGCTTACGATGCAGCCGATCCGCAGACGGTCGAGGCGCTGAAATTCGCGCGCGAGCGCATCCGCTCCCATCACCAGCGGCAGCTGCCTAAAGACGATCGCTATACCGACGCCGCCGGCGTCGAGCTCGGCTCGCGCTGGACGGCGATCGAGGCCGTCGGGCTCTATGTGCCGGGCGGCACGGCGAGCTATCCGAGCTCGGTGCTGATGAACGCCGTGCCGGCCAAGGTCGCCGGCGTCGAGCGCATTGCCATGGTGGTGCCAGCCTCCGGCGGCGACGTGCCGCCGCTGGTGCTGGTCGCGGCCGACCTTGCCGGCGTTTCCGAAATCTACCGCGTCGGCGGCGCCCAGGCGATCGCAGCCCTTGCCTATGGCACCGAGACGATAAAGCCCGTCGCCAAGATCGTCGGCCCCGGCAATGCCTATGTCGCGGCGGCCAAACGCCAGGTGTTCGGCACGGTCGGCATCGACATGATCGCCGGGCCTTCGGAAGTGCTGGTCGTCGCCGACGGCAGCAACGACCCCGACTGGATCGCAGCCGACCTGCTGGCCCAGGCCGAGCACGACGTGTCGTCGCAATCGATCCTGATCACCAACGACCCTGCCTTCGGCGACGCGGTCGAACAGGCGGTTGAACGCCAATTGCAGAACCTGCCGCGCGCCGCGACGGCGGCGGCGAGCTGGCGCGATTTCGGCGCCATAGTCCTGGTGCCGACGATCGAGGCAGCACTGCCGCTGGTCGACCGCATCGCGGCCGAACATGTCGAGCTTGCCATCGACGACCCAGAGGCTTTCCTGGCGCGGATGCGCAATGCCGGTGCGGTGTTTCTCGGCCGGCATACGCCGGAGGCCATCGGCGACTATGTCGCCGGCTCCAACCACGTGCTGCCGACAGCACGCTCGGCGCGCTTCTCGTCCGGGCTTTCGGTGCTCGATTTCGTCAAGCGCACTTCGATCCTGAAGCTCGGGCCGGAACAGTTGCGGGCGCTGGCGCCGGCGGCGATCACGCTGGCCAAGGCGGAAGGGCTCGAT
Organism: Mesorhizobium sp. M1423; assembly: GCF_040317575.1. Classification (NCBI taxonomy): domain Bacteria; kingdom Pseudomonadati; phylum Pseudomonadota; class Alphaproteobacteria; order Hyphomicrobiales; family Phyllobacteriaceae; genus Mesorhizobium; species Mesorhizobium sp. M1423. Next base: position 97,263 of record NZ_JAMYKU010000021.1, on the reverse strand, counting down.
GCGCATGGACGCTCCGTCGCCATCCGGCTGAACATGTAGAAATGTCCGACTACGACGAAACCCGCGCCAGGCTGATCGATGTCGAGCTCGACGAGACGATCGGCCGCTCGACGCCCGATGTCGAGCATGAGCGGGCGGTGGCGATCTTCGACCTGATCGAGGAGAACCGTTTCCAGCCGGTCAATGACGACGGCGCCGGGCCATACCGACTGAAACTGTCGCTGGCCGAATCCCGGCTGGTGTTCGCGGTGGCGCGCGAGGACGGCGCAGCCGTGGTCACCCATATCCTGTCGCTGACGCCGCTTAGGCGCATCGTCAAGGATTACTACATGATCTGTGAAAGCTATTACGACGCCATCCGCACCGCGACGCCCAGCCATATCGAGGCGATCGACATGGGCCGGCGCGGCCTGCACAATGAAGGCTCGCAGACGCTGATGGACCGGCTTGCCGGCAAGATCGACATCGATTTCGACACGGCGCGCCGGCTGTTCACGCTGGTTTGCGTGCTGCACTGGCGAGGTTAAACTGGCCGCCCCGCTGCCCCGCTCGATCCTGCCCCGCTCGATCCTGTTTGTTTGCGGCATGAACGCCGTGCGCTCGCCGATGGCCGAATTGCTGGCGCGCAAGGTGCTCCCGCCTACCACTTTCGTCGCCTCGGCCGGGGTGCGCGGCGGCGAACGCGATCCGTTCGTCGATGCCGTGCTGGCCGAAGAGGGGCTGTCGCTCGGCGAACGGCACCCGAGAACGATGGACGACCTCGAAGACGATTATTTCGATCTGATCGTGACGCTGGCGCCGGAAGCCCACCATACCGCGCTCGAACTCACCCGCTCGCTGGCCGTCGAAGTCGAATATTGGCCGATGCCCGACCCGACCGGCGTCAGCGGCACGCGCGAACAGATCATGGCTGCCTATCGCGACGTGCGCGAGCGGCTGAAGGCGCGGATCGGCCGCCGTTTTCTCGGCAACGAGGCTGAAAACGCCGCGGATTAAGCGTGTTCACAAGCGGACGTTTATCATATAGGTTCCGCGCAACTTTCCGGCCGGGGCGCTGGAAGTACCCATCCAAGCAAAGGTATCGAATGCCGAAGGAAGAAGTCCTCGAGTTTCCGGGTGTCGTGACGGAATTGCTGCCCAACGCGATGTTCAGGGTCAAGCTCGAAAACGAACATGAAATCATCGCCCACACGGCCGGCCGCATGCGCAAGAACCGCATCCGCGTTTTGACCGGCGACAAGGTCCTGGTCGAGATGACGCCCTACGACCTGACCAAGGGCCGCATCACCTACCGCTTCAAGTAAGTTCAAGGACCCGGCCGGGATCGCGATGGGCATTTTGCAGAAGCTCGTGCTTGCCTCGGGTTCGCCGCGCCGGATCGAGCTGTTGCAGCAGGCCGGCATCGAGCCGGACCGCGTGCTGCCGGCCGATGTCGACGAGACACCGCTGCGTGCCGAGCATCCGCGCTCGCTGGCCAAGCGGCTGGCGACGCAGAAGGCCGAGAAGGCGCTGGCCTCGCTGAAAACCGAGACGGACTACCTGCCGAGCTTCGTGCTGGCCGCGGACACGGTGGTCGCCGTCGGGCGGCGCATCCTGCCCAAGGCCGAGACGCTCGACGACGCCGCCAACTGCCTCGGGCTGCTGTCCGGCCGTTCGCACCGGGTCTATTCCGGCATCTGCCTGATCACGCCGGGCGGCAAGCAGCGCTTGCGACTGGTCGAGACCAGGGTGCGCTTCAAGCGGCTGCCGCGCGAGGAGATCGACGCCTATATCGCGTCCGGAGAATGGCGTGGCAAGGCCGGCGGCTATGCCGTCCAGGGGCTTGCCGGCGCCTTCGTCGTCAAGCTTGTCGGCTCCTACACCAACGTCGTCGGCCTGCCGCTGTACGAGACGGTGGCGCTGCTGAGCGGCGAAGGCTTCAAGGTGCACGTCAACTGGCTGGCGGGTGCCCGGATATGAGCCCGGACGACAAGGTCACGCCGCTGCGGCCCAAGCGGCCCTGCCCCGAATGCGGCAAGCCATCGGCGCGCGAAACCTACCCGTTCTGCTCGAAGCGCTGCAAGGACATCGACCTCAACCGCTGGCTGAAGGGCGTCTACGTCATCCCGGGCCGCGACGACGAGGACGACAACGACGACCAGAAATAGCGCCGTCCGCCTGCGGTTTTCCACAGGCTTGGGACGGTTTCGCAGCCGTGATCGTGACCGATGATCGGCCTTGCGGACTGCCTGTCGTTTCCCGCCTGAAATCAATGTCCAGAACTTGTTCCATCCGGGCACTGTCGGACGGAACAGGTTCTGGCGTTTTGTCTGAGCATGATGTTTTCCGAAAACCGGATTCCACTTTTCGGGATTATGCTTTTTGTTTGAGCATGATCTTTTCCGAAAACCGGATTCCACTTTTCGGGATCATGCTTTTTGTTTGAGCATGATCTTTTCCGAAAACCGGATTCCACTTTTCGGGATCATGCTCTAAGCGCTGGACAGGCCGGATTCCCGTGCTATAACCCACGCGCTTTCAAGGGGTGCCGACGGCGCTTTCATGAACCCGGTGTGCAGATTGCCGCCGGAGCAGGCCCAGATAGCTCAGTTGGTAGAGCAGCGGACTGAAAATCCGCGTGTCGGTGGTTCGAATCCGCCTCTGGGCACCATTCTACCGCTTTGGTTTTGCTGTTCTTTTTGGCTTGGCTCATTGCGCTTAATTCCAGAGTTTGATGTTTTTATTAGGCTGGTTTGACAATTTTCGTTCGCCGCCTGTTCACTTCGGCATCGAAATCGGTCACCACGGCACTCATTTTCTTGGTCTTGTTTGCGCGGCGGGAGTAGTGCCGCGCCATCTCGATCGTCTTTTGGCCGAGCATGTCAGCGATGGTGCGCTCGTCGTATCCCATCTCGGCGAGGATGGTCGCTACGGTATGCCGGAGCCCTTTCAGCGTTAGGCCTGGCTGCACCGCGCCGGACCGCTCCAGCTGCTGCCTGATCGGCCGCCACGAAGCCCGGAAGCCTGAAGGCGTCCAGGGCTTGCCGAAGCTGTTGGCGCACAGTGTGATGGCGTCGTGTTTCGGTGCGGCCTCGATCGCCTCGACGACCGGTGCCGGCAAAGGAAACCACATCGGTTCGCCCGTTTTTCCCCTGCGAGCATCGATCATGCCGTTTGAAACGGCCGTGGGCGGGATTTTTAGCGCGTCCTGTGGGTCGAGGCCGCAATACATCATCAACGCGACCGGGAGCCGCATGTGCGCCGGCAGCGCGGCCGGCACGGCCTCACGCTCGGCATCCGACCACGGCCGATTCGCCTCCGGCGCGCCGCGCGGCCGTCGAATGCCTTTGATCTTCATCGCGGGATTGATCTTGAGATAGCCGCGCTCGACGCCCCATGCGAACGTCAGGGCGAGCACCGTCTTGACGTAGTTGCCAAATCGGCGGCCGTGCTTTGCTGCCGCCTTGTCGCGAATCTTGACGACCAGCGGCGGGGTAAAGCGGTCCAGCATCGTGTCGGCGATCGGCTGGAGATAGTCAAAGCAGCGCTGGTAATCGGCGCGCGTCCGCGCGGCCAAATCGGTGAAAAACACGCTCGCACGATATCGTCCAATGAGCTGGCCGAGCGTGCCAGGCTTAGGATCGTCAACCTTGTCGTTGAGCGCGACGATGCGCGCGCACTCGGCAAAGAACGCCAGGCCGCCGAGCGGAAACTTTGCGAGATCAATCATGGCGCCGGTCTTGCGATGCCGGCAGCGCCACTTATAGGGCGGCTTTCTATCCTGCCAGATGGCGAAGCCCTTGACGCGAACGATCGCCATCAGCCGAGCTTTCCGAGCAACTCGTCGTCGCCAGAAGGATCGCCGGATTTCAACGTATCGATCCAGGCGTCCAGGTCCCGCATGTCATAGAGCTTTGCGCCGCTCGGCATTTCGACCGGTGGCACTCGACATTCAGACGGAAAACGCTTTGCCGGAATGCCGCAATAGTCGGCCGCCTCCTTTGCTGGAAGCATGCGCCTCGGTGAAACTTTGATGTTGAGTGTAGCGCTTGCCATCGTCGTTTTTCCAAGATTCCAATTGCGGCCGCGCCCTCCTTGACCCCGACATGAAGCGGGGCTTGAAAACCGCGTTCGCGAGGGTGGGGAGAAGGGCTTTTCGTTATTGGCCTGGCCGCGTCAGCCTCAAAGGTAACCCCTCGCGAATTGAAAAATTCTCTGGTCTGCGCCGCTCCCGTTTGCTGCCGAAGCAGGCGGGCAAGAGCGGCACTTAAAGGCTGGACCAACAGCCTCCAAAGGTGCCCGCGAACCCTCTTACGCCACGCCAGGATTGAAGTAGGCGGCGCGGTAGTCATAGACGCCGCAACCGAAATCGAACTCCGATGAGAAGGACATGCCCTGGCGGCCAAATGGCTCGTCAGTGCGAATGCGCGGCCCTTCCTGAAAGCCTTCAAGGTATCCGTGCACAAAGGCCGGCCGGCTTTTCGCATCAGCGAACAACCACCAGCCTTTACCCGTCCCGTAAAGGTTCTCAACTTCGACCGTCAGTTTGCCCGAGAACGGGTTAACCCCATCGACCGTGGCTGCTGTCAGGGTGGCCACCAGTTGCTGGGCAGTGGTCTCCAGAGCAGGGCCTACGAGCAGAACTGACGGCGCAGCACCTGCGTTCGTCCTCCCATCAACACCCTTCTGAAGCCGCATCGCCTGACGTGCCGCAGACAACGAAGTCACGTCCAGTGCGCTGCCTGCGGCGGCGAGATTGCCATGGTCCGCATGAAAGAAATTCTTGTTGTCGGAAAGCTTGCGGCCACCGAAGCCGTTCTCGGAAATCAGCTTGTAGAAAAGGTCGCCTTCATCGCTGATTGCGGAGTTTCCGGCCTGCTGGATGACATCGGCGATAACACCGAGATCGTCATTGACCATCATCTGACGGCTGAAGCTGATGGCGATGGCGAATGACAAGACGCTGAACGCCTCGTTCTCGATATCGAACGTACCATATTTGATCTCGCCGGTTTCCAGCACCTTCTGATGCTTGGGAAAGCCGCCAGGCCGGATCATGGCAACCGGCCTGAAATCGCGTGCGTTCCGCTTCCTCGAAAGAGCCTTCAACGGCGACTGTGCGGACTGGAACACTTCGTTCAGCACACGCTGTCCCGCATCAATGAACAGTGCAGGGAAATCGGACGTCGAGTGCATCCCCGATCTTGTGCCGTGTAGGGCTTCGTCGATCACACGGACATCGTCCATGTTGCGGGTCGAAACGCCTGAGGCGTCCAGCATGGTGCGGAAGATGCCGGCGACTGACCTGCCCGCCAGTTCGTTGTTCTGGATCTGCAGTGACGCAGACCCGAGACGGACAGCCAGCGCATCGACAGCGGCGACACGGACACTGTCGATCCTATCGTTATTGCTTTCGCCTCGATTTGGACCCGTCCGCGTCTGGTTGCCTCTCCTCGCCAGCAGTTCAAAGGCACGAGTACGAGCTTCTTCGGTAGAATCCACGTCTTCCAAGGCCTCGTCGATGTCGGCCTCGGCAACGCCGGCCTCGATCGACCTCTGTCGCACACGCTCGATGCTTCGTTCCACCTGGCGTGAAATGGTCTGTCCCGCATTTGAACGGGTCTGGCGCGCAGGCGGCGCGCCAGCATCATCGTCGATGTCGTCTTCGATATCTTCGGGCGGGACTGCCGCTGCCCGACGTGCTGCTTTTGCCATTTTGGGAATTCCTCTGATCTTGGCGTTATGGTCGGCAGGAACACCGACCAATGAGACTTCTGCCGGCATCCACCTGGTTGCCGTCAGCACACTCGTTCCATCACTGCCTTTGGATTCCTTTTGCTCCTCGATCGTGTAGCCGACTGAGACACGGCTCAGCATGCCGTCACGGACCAGGGCGAACACCTCGCGACCTCGCGTGCTGTCGGCGAACCGTAGCGATGCGATCAATTTGCTGCCTTCAATCCGGTAGCTTTCGACGCGACCGAGGATGGCGCCGACTGTCGAGCTGTTGTGGCTGTCGAGCACCGGCATTCCGACAATGCGCGAAGCGTCGATCGCATCGGAATTGCACCGAAGAACCTCGTAGCCGTACCAGCGTCGCACCGGCGTTTGCGTGGCGATAACTGCGTCGACGGTAAGGTCATCCTCGTTGAGGCTGCGCGGCCGGAAGCGGCTTTCACGGCGTGTTTCTTCGGCCGTCTGCTTGCGAGTGATGGCGTTCAATGTCGTGTCCTTTCGATATCGGCAACGAATGAGCCGGAAAGCACCGCCTCGCTAGCATTGAGCTGCATGGCGAAGGCCATCAGCAGGTCGACGAACGGCACGTCCAGTTGAAGGATGTCGGCCATATCGGACGACGACATTCCAGATTTCTCATCGGCACAGCGCCGCATCTCGATGCGCAGCTGAACGAGCCGATCCCTGAATTCGGGCGTCATCACGTGGATGCCAACCTGCGCTATGAGTTCCGGCAGGGTCATTGAGCGGCTCCGTCACCAGATGCGGGGAGGTCTCTGCGGCCACCCAAACCCCATCCCCCTTTTGGGCGCTTCGCGCCGCAGCGAAGGAGAGCTGCTCTATTTGCACTCGTCGCGATGGAGGACTGCCTATTCATCGGCGCCACCAAGCAATCGCATGAGCGTGATGCGCACAACTGCCGTCACATCGATCTTGACGACCGTGTGAACTACACCCTCGCCGATCTCATCGCGCGCGCTCCAGACCTCTGCTTCAGAGGTTTCCCCCTCGCGCTCATAAACGAATTGAGCGGCTGCCACGAAGCGGCTCAACGCTGCGTCAAGTTTTGGATATCCGCCGCGCGGCGAGATGAAGAAAAGCCGGTCATCAGCGCTGCCCTGGCAGAGCTTCACCAAGTGGTTTGAAAGCTTCTCTCCCCGAGCGCCATCGCCTCGCAGGGCAATTTTGAACGCCTCCTCATGGGAAAACCCGACGTCGGCCAAAGCCAGCGCCACAGCCAATCGGCACACATCGATTGGCCTGAATTTATGATGCCCGGTAAAGCCCTCGAAAAACTCGGAAAAGCGGTCGGTGCGCCACATGCGCAGCGTGTTTGCTTTGATCCCGAGGACGGCAGCTACTTCGGACAATACGAAAAGTGAATCGAGAGTGCGCATCTAAAGATCGTCCCCTATGTGACGACGAAATCGATATCATTATCTGACATTCGGCGTCAAGTGAGATCGTCACAAGCGAGACCAAGGTTTGATTTCTTTTGCCGTCAGCCTCCGTTTCCCTTTGTGACGCCGCCGGCCATCGCCTTGATGTCGTCGACCAGGCTTTTTAGAATAACGATCTCAAGATTTTCGTCGTCCGTGTAGTCCCGCTCGCGAACCCTGACTTTCACGGCCAGTCCCTCAATGGTTTTGGCCCGGGTCTTCATGACCTTATCGAGCGCACGGCCGAAAGCTGCGGCCCTTTTCTCCTCCTTCTTTTCCGCCTTTGCGATCCGCGACATGAGACGCGACCTGAGACGCTTAATCGCCTCTTCAAGCTCTTCCTCGAGCTTCGCCGTTCGGTCCGTGGCCTCGTTCCATCGATCGCTCGCGGCGTTGAATTTTGCCTCGAGCCGGAGAAGCTTGGCGTCGGGGCTGCGCCTGGCGGTCTTACCCATCACGCCGCCTCCCCTGCGAGGCGCCTGATATCCGCGGCGATGGAGATGAAGGCATCGTTTTCGTCGGAGTTGCAACGACCCAACTTGTCGGCCGCCCGGAGCTTGACGACAATCCCTTCCAATGTGTTGGCCGGCGTTGCCAAAATGCGATCGCCCACCTTGTAAAACTCGGCCGAGCGCGCGCGGTAGGCGGCTTCTGCAGCATCAACGCCGGCCTCGCGATTTATCTCGTCCACCTTATCAAGGAAGGCCTCCTGCAAAGCCCTGTGCGCGGCCCGCTGCTCTTCACGAGATTTATAAAAATCACGCAAAGGCGCCGGCTGTTTCTCCGGAAGCGCTAGGTCCCGAACAAGCATGCCGCCGGTCATTTCATGAAGATCGTCCGGCATGCGAGGCTCCTCCCACCCCGCAGGTTGCGGCGGATAGAGCTTGTCGACCTTCCTGCCGATCCGGCAGCAGGCCTCGTTAGCCCGATTCATCTGGGCCTCGGCTTCCGCCATTTCCTGATCCAGCCAGAACAGATCGGCGTCGGGATGCTCGGCGGCAGATGCTGCCGGAATGGTCACCAAAGTAGCGGCGACGGCCGACGATGCGGCCAAGCTACGAAGGACCTGGCGGCGGTTGATCGAGGGCAAGCCTTCGGCGGCTGCCCGAACGGCATGGTTCGGCATTTCAAATTCTCCGTTGAGCGAAAACTATAACTGTGATAGCTTTCGCTCAATTCGGTGTGTTCGTCAACAGGTTTCAATCATTGTGAGCGGTAACGATCAAATTTCAGGGCGACAGATCGCGGCCGCGCGAGCTCTCGCAGGTATAGGTCAGAGCGATCTGGCTGCCGCGGCTTCTATATCCGTCCCCACACTAAGGCGCATGGAAGCAAGCGAAGGGGCGGCGTCAGGGCTGGCGAACAACGTGGCCGCCGTCCGGCGCGCTCTCGAAGCGGCCGGCGTGATCTTCGTCGACGAGAACGGCGAGGGGCCGGGCGTGCGCCTGAGAAAGGGGCGATGAACAACTTGCCACAATGGGTCCAAATTCTTCAAGCGCTGCTAACTCCAGTCATCGCTTTGGCCGTCGGCTTCATTGCGTATCGGCAATGGCGCACTGCGCACAGCCGACTGGTACTCGACCTGTTCGAAAAGCGCCTCGCGGTCTACGAGCGGACGAGGAGGGCGGTATCTGTCGTCAACACCCATGGGAAGGCGAGCCCCGACGCCGAGGCTGATCTCCTCGCGGCTATGAATTCTGCTGAATTTCTATTCGGCAAAGACGTTCGCGATTATCTCCAAAAGTTGTGGGAGCGTTTCGTCAGGCTGGGCGCGGCCTCCGCTATGATTGAGGGCACCGAAGGCGAAGAGCGGAAAAGACAGATAGAGCTGCGATCGCGTTTCGCTCTGGAAATATCGCGGTTTTACTATGAGGGATCGGACATTTTCTCCCCCTATATGAGGATGGAGCACCGGCTTAGAGGGCCGGTGAAAAACCCCAGGCAGAGGCCCCGGGCGAGCAAACGCATTGACGCCCGCCAAACGCCTCCTCACGACCGCTGAGGCGGCCGCCTATTGCGGCCTGTCTGTGCCGATGTTCAAGGCGCATGTTCGCGTAGCACCGTTCAAAATCGGAAGCGTCGTGCGCTATGACGTGCGCGCGATTGACAAATGGATCGACGGGCATCGCCCAATCGAGAAAACCGCCGACGAATGGCTGGCGCTTCTTGACACCGATTATGCCCCGAACAGCGATGCCTAAAATTGAAGCTCCTGGTGTTATCGATTCCCCAGGAGTAGGCCTGATAAAAAAAGGAGAGACGGTGATGCGTGACAGGCTTTCTGGAAGTTTCGAGGTGGTCCTTCAGGGCGTAGTCGATGCAATGCAAAAGCAGCATGACGACACGCTGGTCAGAGTGATGGTTTTGGAAACGGTTCTCTATGCCGCCCTCAGCCGCATGCAACATGCCGGGGTGCTCGACAATGAGTGGCCGGCCCTGCTTTCTAGCATCGCGGACAGCCAACGCACGAACGGGAAAGGAGCAAACGGCCGAACGTGGCGCCAAGATCGTCATTTCCCAGCATCCGCGCCGAACAAAGCCGATCCCGCTCGATGCCGAGATGTACAAATGGCGTCATCTGATCGAGAATTTCTTCTGCAAACTCAAAGAGTTCAAACGCATCGCCATGCGCGCCGACAAAACCGACCAGAGCTTCAATGCCATCATTCATCTCGCTGCTGCCGTCATCAACTCCAAATGAATCTCAACAAGCCCTAGTACGCGGCGGCTATCTCTTTTTGCGCCTTGTTGCATAGTAGTGGCAGAGCGCCAGAGAGCCTTTCCTTTTTTCGGGCACGGGCGCATGGGAATTGGTGCTCCCCCTTTTGAATCACCCGCTTACGGTCCTCCGTGTACACTTAGCCTCGGGTCCGTCGACTTTAGCAGTTTCCCTAGTTTCAGCGGCCTCCTGCACCTCCGTGAGCCAGCGAGGGCGTGCGACCTACGCATCGCCCCCCGCACCCCCTTCCGCTACGTGCGCGGCGACTTCCTGCCAGAGATCGGCGATGCGGTTGCTTGCTTCGGCGATCATCAGCCTGCGAAAAAGCCGCTCCTCCCTGTCGTCGATCTCGGCCATGGCGCAAGCGATCCTGACCAGCTCAGTGTGTTCCTCACCGATCCTCTGAAACCGCTGCGACAGAAATTCGCCGTCGAACATCGTTCAGCGCGGCCCCATCATGCGGCCGGCGTCAGACCGGCCGGTGTTTGCCCTGACGGGCGGCTGCGAGATCGGCACCGGCCGAACGTTTGCGTTGAACGCTGCAGCAGCGTCGACGCCGAGTTGCTTTCCGACGCCAGCCAGCATCGATGCGAACGTACTCCCGCCTTCCTTGGCAGCCTCATTGATTGATCGCGCGGAGTCCGTGATCGACTGTCCGCCGTCGACGAAGGCTCCCTTGAGATCGGCCGCGGCGGCGGCTGTAGCCCGGTCCATCGCGCTGAAATCGATTTCGTTGCCGAAATAGCCGGCCGGTTTCTCGACCTGAACGCTGTTGCGCACGGCGGCAGCGTGGCCGCGACCGTAGAGCCGGTATTGCTCGGCCACGCTCGGCGCAACCGGGCGCGGTGTCGGGATCGGCGTGCGGCCCGGCTGGTCCTGACGCCGCGACGGCAGTTCTGGATTGACATCGGGCGTGCCTTTCGCGGCGAGCAACCCTTCCGGCGAACGCCATCCGCCTTTGAAAGCCGTCAGCCCCTGGTCCTGATTGTCGAAGCCGTTGCGCAGCCACCACATGCGCTTTTCCCAGAAACCCATGCCTTGCTTGTCGAGTTCGGCATTGATGAATTGCGCCTTATCCATGTTGGAGCTGACGAAATCCATGGCGGCTGTCGCTGGCGGTGCCACGACACCGCCGATGGCTCTGCTCATCCGCTCCCATGAAGCGGCCATTCGATCGATCTTCGACTTGTTCCCGTCGAGGATTACACCGAGATCGCGCATCGTCGAACCGTCGACACTCTCCAGCGCCTTCTGGAAACCCTCCATGGCGTCGCGCCCCTGAAGCAGGGCGCGCATGCCTTGTTGGAACTGGGCATCGGTGAACAGCTGCGGGATCTTAGACATGTCGCCTTTGAGCGCGCGGTCGGTCAGTTCGATGAATACGTCGATCAGGTCGCGGCCTTCTTTGCGCGCCTTGGCCATTTCCTTGCGCAGATCAACGCCGAATTTCGAAAAACTCTTCGCCGTCTCATTCGATTCCATCTTCTGCAGCACGTTTTGCAAATTGGTGGCGGCCGAGCTGGCGTCACCGGTTTGCAGGCGCACCGTCTGCAGCATCGAGGCGAGCTTGCCCAAACCCTTCTCGCCCTCATAGCCTAACGAAGCCATGGCCGGTGCGAGCGAGGGCAGATACTGGGCCATGTCCTTCAGTTCGAATTTGCCCTGCTTGCCCGACGTCACCAGGATATCGAAGGCGCGCTGCATGTTGTCGCCGGCGAAGTAGAAAGAGCTGCCGATCGCATCCGCTGTGGTGGCGATGTCAGCAATATCGGCACCGGCCGCCTGTGCGGTAGCGGCTACGGAAGGCAGGAAGGACAGCGCATCGTCGAGGCTGCGGCCGGAAGCTACAAGCGATTCGAGGCCGTCCGTGATGCTGTCCTGCGTCATCGAATAGTCGAGCGCTGCGCGGTCGACCGTGCGGAACATCTCGCCAAGCTTGTCCTTTCCGGCATCCGCGTTGACGGCGATTCTGGTCAGCCGGCGTTCGGCGTCGGCGAAGTTGGTCACCATCTGGCCGGCGCCGCGCACCAGGCCATAGGCGACAAGCCCGCGAACAGCGTTGGCGGCGATCATGCTGTTGCGGGCCATGACCCCTTGCGTCTTGTTGAACGCTTGCGCCTTCTGGTTCAGCTGGTTGAGCTTTCCAGAAAGTTGGCCGAAGGCGCCCATCGGACCCAATTTGGCTGAAAGCCGCATCACGGCTTCTATTGTGCGATTGCTCATTCTCGTTTCGTCTCCCTTTGTAAGGTTGGTAGGGTTGATTGTCAGGCTTGTCAGGTCAGTTTTGCCGCAGCTTCACTAGCGGCATCTCGGGGTCGCCCCGCCCCGCAAGGGGTGGAGGGCTCGGAAGGACCCGAAGGTGGGTGGGGTGCTGTCACCTAGGGCTCTTCTCTCCCCCGCCAGCGGTTGCGCTTGTAGGCTTTCCATGCGTCGGCAACGCGCCCAGTGTTGCCGGCCTGCTGCATCCAGTCGCGCCGGCCGGCTTCGTCCAACTTCCACCAATCCATGCCGGCGCGTTCGTCGGCCGTCGGCGCGGCATCTTGAAGGAACAGTTCCCGGTCGGACAGTTCAAATGACGTCTTTTGCCGCTTTTTCTCGCTGGCTTTGACCTGATCCGCACTATCTGCACTGTTTTTCATTATCTACACTCCCATACCTTTAATCTAAGTCATTGCTTCGCAAGCATTTTATTCAGAGAAAAGCAGGGTAGTGCCGATAGTGCATCAAATTCACCTTACGCATATGAGAGCAACACAGCATCACCCTATCCCCTAAGCCTTGCTCTCGCATGCGTTACCCGCCAGAAACCCGCACTATCGGCACTATCGGCACAACTCTTTGATCCAATTGCCATTTTCCTAGTGCAAGTTCCCATGGGCGCGGTGGTGAACCGGCACTATCGGCCCTTTGGAGAGTGCCAATAGAGCAGCCGGCCACAATTGCGGCGTGACGCTCCAGAAAAGGGGATAGGGTTTTTGCTCCCGATTTCATCGATCGCCCCGCATCCGAAGTCCGCAATAGATCGTGGCGCCGTTGCTGCGACGACGGACGGTGATGCTCTCTTTGGCCATGCGCTTCCCAAAGGCCGACGCGCTGGCCGGTGGGCAGCCTTGATGCCCCGCCCACTCTTTGTATCGTTCGTAGAGCTGCGAGAAGCTGACCTCGACGAACATGTCGGGCTCAGTCGCCTCTCTCAAAAATTCCTTGACGCCGCCGGAAGAGCTTCCGCGACGGGCTGTTGCCGGCGAGGGAAGACCTAAATCAGCCCACATCTGCCTAGCGGCTCGCACACCAAAGAGCATGCGAGCTTCGCCGATCAGTGCAATCTTACGCTGGACTTCCGCCCAGTCGATCGCATTGCCGGCGATGGATGGGCCGCGAGGATCTGGGGTTGCGGGAGGAGCTGATTTAGGGGTCTCATTCCCCCCACACCAATGGCCGCCGAAGGGGTAACCGTCCAGGGTCATGCTCTGTCGGCACTCAAACGAAGGATGCAGTTTCTGCCGCTTGCCGGTCATCCTCGTATCCCCGAGGAGTTTGACAAAAGCCTGCTAAGTGATTGATATCCGCGACGGGGTTTGATGATTCTTCCGCCGCAAGTGACTGTTATTGCCACTTGAACGTTTGACTGAAAATCCGCGTGTCGGTGGTTCGAATCCGCCTCTGGGCACCACTACTTCCTCATATAAAATCAATGGCTTGCGGTGTCGCCAATTTGGCGACGTACGGCATTTCATGTCGCGCCGTGTTGTGAACTGTTACCGTTGATTTTCAAGGGTTTCCTGCGACTGTCGGCAACTCCACGCGACATGAACGCGACATGAGCTTCAACAAAGACCAGCCTCATGGCAAATGCTCGGTTTCAAATTTCATGTGCCCGCCGGCTTACCGCTTTCTGGCAACCACCAGGAAATTCTGCGCAAGCCCCGCCGGAATCCCGGCACTTGCGCAGATCCTTTCAAACGGCACGATCAATATTTCGCACAGTCTTGGCAGCAATTTCCCGGGTCGCGGCAAAAAACCGTACCCAACTATCCGCTCGACAATAAAGCCATTTGCAATGAGCGTCTGCTCGTATCCTTTAATGCTCAAAGTGTGGCGGACTGTCCCTCCTGCATAACGGTTCAGAATGCGGCAGACCAGCCCTATTGGGGAGGTCGCATTCATGTGGATATTCGAGATTAGCAATCCACCTTCGTTCAAATGCGCGCTGATGGCCGACAGTGCATCCTTCCTGAGCTCATCTTCAGCATTGAGGAAGAATCTGAATGCCGTGACCACGTCGAACCTTTCGGCAAGCGGAGAGAACGTAAGATCAGCGCGGACCAATTTCACGTTCTTCGGAACCCGTGCGCTAGCCAGCATAGATTGGGAGATGTCAACGCCGACGACTTCACCAAAAAATGGAGCTGCGATATTTGCTATGCGGCCTGTGCCGCATGCGAAGTCCAGGCATTTCCGGTTCGGCCCGCCGACAGGCAGGAGAATACGTTCGACCAAAGGCTTTTCGATACCCGACCACAGAGCTGCATAGTAGCCGGACCGGTACGTGTCGGAGTAATGGGCACCGTACCCAGCCGTCTGGTGGCTTGCTCGGTAATCCCGACGAGCGGGTGCACGGTTCTCATGGACGCTCCCGAACGGTCGCCGCTGCGCCCGCAGAAATCTGCGAATGCCAACGAACGATCTCACCGTGAACACCATGCAACTCGCGCCTCTAGTCTGGCCCGACGCATGCCGTCGCGGGCAATCCGTGCCCCACGATGCGCGCGACGACCTGTTCGAAATTGCGTGGGTCGAGGCCGTCGACACGCATCAGCGGCCATTTGTCTTGCAGGCATTGGCCGATCTCCCTCGCGATATCCGCTTGCTTCAGGCCCCTGACCACTCCGACTTCGAGAAGGCGCTCGAGGTACGGCTGCCGCGCATACCGCTCAATGAGGCGGTGGCGCAGCGTTTCCCCGGGCGCGTCGACTTGAATGAGGAGATCCGGTCGCGGCAGGAACGTCAGGCAATTACGAACCATGTCGATACTTGGATTTCGTCCCAACAGGACGAGCGCACACAACGCCTGAACGATGCCCTCTTCGAAAATGAAGTACCCTTCTGAGGCCTTCGCCGTATTCCAGGCTTCGAAGAGCAAAACGACGTCGATCTTCAGACGCAACGCCCATATTCGGCTTTTTGGAGGGATCGATGCCAAAAGCCGCGCAGCGGCCCCCTCGCTCGGCGGGGTCGAGAACAAGACCGGACTCGCGGTGGCGAGCTTGTGCACCAGACGCTGGATACCATGGCGTGTCTCCGGGCTTTCATCCTCGACCGAATCGACTTCGCTGCCGACAGACACAAAATCAATCCGGCGATAGCCATTGACTGTCTTCACACGGATGTCGTGTTTCGCCAGCTCACGGCAAAGGGCGCGGAGAAGGGTCGTCTTGCCTGCACCAGGCGGACCGAACAACTCGATAATCATGTAGGGATCTCCCGAACAGGAAGCAGAAAGATCGGATGAAGCGAGCTCGCCCGCTCCGGCGGTGTGGCGAGCGTAAACACTCTGGCATCCGCCTGGCCGAGTTGACCCCGCTCGCTGGCATCCTGCTGACGCCGCAAAAAGCTTTGGAGGAGATGCGATGCGGTGGAAGACTGCCTTTCCATGGCGTGCAGTCCCGCCTGTTGAGCCGCGACAGCGTTGCCGGTTGACTTGAGAACTTGCAATTGCTTCTCGATCGCCTGCGCTTGCGGCTGGTTGACACGCCTGTCGCTGTCGAACTGGCTCGTCGCCCGTGCCATCTCCTGATCGATCGAGCGCCCCACGGTTGCCCGTTGGTCGACGTCGGTCGTCGTGGCTTCCAGGCGTGCGAGCCTCGACCACGCCGACCCCGTCGCCTGCGCCAACACCTCCGTCGTCGCGCCGCTTGCGCCCATAGGGAACATGGACCTCAGAAAGTCTCTAAATTGCCTGGGGATCAGTGCTTACTATGAGTGCCGAACCATACCATCATCCATCTGAATGACTGTCGGCACCACGGCACGCGCGTTTGGGCGCTGAACAGGGCAACGAGTTCAGGCCGAGCGGGCGGTTTTGGCTTGACGCGACACAAACGCGACATTCGGCCTAAAATCTGAACAATATCAATCACCGACAGCGGACTGAAAATCCGCGTGTCGGTGGTTCGAATCCGCCTCTGGGCACCATTTTTTCCCTGTACGGCCCGGAGACATAGGTAACAGTTTATACCTAGACATGGGTGACAATCTCGCGCCGAGCGGATTGTCGATGGCGTGCAAGAATTATCTGGACCATGGCGCCAGAGGCTCCTGCTCGCCGACCAATGGCGATGAAGAACGCCTTCAGCATCTTGGATTCCGCTCTGGCCACAACCGCCCTACAGACCGAGGGCGCAGCCGTCCTTGCGCGGTTCAGAACCGCCCAGCAGGGTCCCGTTTGCCCAATCGATGCGAATAGCCTGCGCACCGCCGATCGGGTCCGTGGCAGGAATGATTTCGAAACCGCGCCGGCTAAGTTCAGCTACGGTTTCGCGAGCGAGCCCGTGTTCGACCTGGACCTTCATCGTGCCGCTGACAGGGGCGACCCGCGGCAGATCGATCGCCTCCTGCAGATCCATCCCGAAGTCGAGCACCTTCGTCAGCAGGTGCGCGTGGCCCATTGCCTGGTAGTAGCCACCCATAACGCCGAAAGGCATCTCTGCCCGGCCGCCTCTCGCAAGCATCCCGGGTATGATGGTATGCAGAGGTCGCTTGTTCGGCGCCACTGCATTGGGGTGCCTGGGGTCAAGCGAAAAGCTTTGCCCGCGATTGTGCAAGACGACACCGGAGCGTGGCGAGACCAGGCCCGAGCCAAAGCTGTCGAAGACCGAGTTGATGAAACTGACCGCATTGCGATCCTTGTCGACAACGGAAATATAGACCGTGTCGCTGTGCAGCGGCATATCGAACGCCGGCAGGTCCGCGCGGGCGCGCTTTAGGTCAATCATGCCGGCCAGACGATCGGCCCAAGCATTCGACAACATGTCGGCCACCGGGACCTCGGACGTATCGGGATCGGCGACGAGCAGGTCACGCGCGGCGTAAGCGAGGCGTGTCGCTTCGATTTCCAGGTGAAGCCGGTCCGCGGATTGCGGGTCGCCGTTGGCTTCGAAGCGCGAGAGGATGTTTAGAATCAGCAACGCGATCACACCCTGGCCATTCGGCGGACATTCGAACACATCGCAGCCTCGAAACGCCGTGCTGATCGGGGTCACGTACTCGCCTGTTGCCGAGGCGAAATCTTCGAGTGTGTGCAATCCGCCGAGCCCACGAAGATAGGCGACCATGTCTTCGGCCACAGGGCCAGCGTAGAAAGCCTCTCGTCCTTTTCTTGCGATCAGCCGCAGCGTTGCAGCCAACTCAGGCTGGCGATGCACTTGGCCAACGCTTGGCGCGCGACCGTTTGGCAGGAAAATCCGTTTCGCAGTAACATCGGAGGCCAGAAGTTCTTCCTCCAACGCCCAGTCACGATGGACCCGCGGTGAAATGGCGTAGCCTTCCTCGGCGAAGCGTATAGCAGGGGCCAGAATTTGATCGAAGGGCATGTGCCCGTGATCAGCGTGCAATCTGGTCCAGGCATCGATCGCTCCCGGGATGGTGACGGAGCCAGGAGAATTGCGAGCTACCTCCGCCATGCCACGTTCGAGGAACCAGTCAATTGTGAGGGCGGCGGGTGTCCTGCCCGATCCGTTGTAGGCGATAACCTCGCCGGATCCGTTTCGCGACAGAAGAGCGAAGCAATCGCCTCCAATGCCTGTCGAGGCTGGTTCGACGACACATTGCACCGCGCAGGCTGCGATGGCGGCATCCATGGCGTTGCCGCCGGTCGCCATGATCTCCACCGCCGTCAGGGTCGCCGACGGATGAGAGGTGGCGGCCATGGCCTCGCGTGAAACGACGACCGAGCGCGTTGGTTTCTCAAAATTTCGCATGCTATGCCCTTCTGATCGTGCTCAAGAGGCGGCGTCCCTCATCGTCGAGGGGCGGTGCCGCAGATGCCGCGACATCCAGTATTCGAGTGCCGCCAAGGCACGGATGATCGTGAAATTCAAAGTGAGATAAATGGCGCCCGCGCAGATGAAGACTTCAAAGGCGCGGTAAGTCTGGGAGATCAATCCCTGGGCAATTCCAGTCACCTCCATCAAGGTCACGATGGAGGCCAGAGACGTGCCCTTGATCATCAGGATGATTTCGTTGCCGTAACTCGGCAGAGCCTGGCGAAAGGCCAGCGGCAGGATAACATGCCGATAGGTCAGACAGGTGGACAGGCCGACAGACCGGGCCGCCTCGACAAGGCCGCGCGGCACCGATTGAATCGCGCCGCGGAGGATTTCACTGCCATAGGCGGTGGTGTTGAGTGTCAGCGCGATGATTGCGCACCAGTAGGGTTCGCGGAAAACGGCCCATAATCCAATTGCCGACAGTTGGTGCCGGAACTGACCAAGGCCATAATATGTCAGAAAAATCTGCACCAGCAGGGGCGTGCCCCTGAACACGGCAACGAAGCCACGGATCGGCAAAACGACGAAGGGCGATTCCGATTGCTGGGCAAGCGCCAATGTGACGGCAAGGACGAAGCCGGCAACAATGGAAGTCAGGGCCAATTCTATCGTAAGCGGCAGGCCGGCGAGGAGCTTCGGCAGGATTTCGAGGAAAAAACTGAAATCTATCATGCCGACCGGACGCGCCACGGCGCCTTTCGTTCCAGACGGTAAAAGGCATGGCCCGTGACGGAAGCGATAGCCAGATAGAGCAAGGCTGCAGCAATGTAGAAGATGAATGGTTCACGGGTCGAACCTGCAGCGATCTGTGCCTGGCGCATCAGTTCAACGAGGCCGATTACCGATATCAGCGACGAGTCCTTCAGAACCAACTGCCACACGTTGCCGAGACCTGGCAGCGCGTAGCTCAGGAGCTGGGGAAAAATAACCTGTCGCAGCCGCTGCAGCCGGTTGAGACCAAGCGCGCAAGCGGCATCGTGCTGTCCTTGGTCGATGGCGAGGTAAGCCCCTCGATAGACCTCGGCTTGATAGGCGCCCGAGATGATTGCGATGGCCAAGGTTCCAGTGGCAAAGGCCGGAACGCCGACGAATCCGGACCCGCCCAGGCTATGACCAAGCGAGGTCAGGGCGACACTTCCTCCATAGTAAAGCAGATAAATGGTCAGAAGGTCGGGCACGCCTCGGAAAACCGTGCAATAGCCAAGGGCCAAGAACCTCAATGCCTTGGAGTTGCGGAGACGGCCGGCCGCTGCCAGCCCACCGAATACAGCGCCAAGCGCAAAGCCCAGCACAGACAGAAGCACTGTAACCGAGGCCGCCATGAGAAGAGCAGCCCCCCAACCTCCGTGCTGGAAACCAAGCAGCCGGAATGCGTCAACCATCGATACCCCCGGGCAGGGCGAACGGCTCAGCTCCGGAACGGGTCAGGAATGGCCGTTCGCCGACAAGCGCCTACTTGACTGGAGTGACGTCGCTCTTGAGCCATTTAAGCGACAGGGTTTTGATCGTGCCATCGGCGATCGCGGCGTCGATGGCCCCGTTGAGCATATCTTTCAGCTTGATGTCCTCTTTGCGGATACCGGCACCGGAGCCAAGACCGAAGAGCCCCCCGACAAATCCAGGCCCGGCAAGCGTATAGTCGCTGAACTCCGGCTTGCCGAGCGTGGCGGCCAGCGCTGTCTGCTGTGCGAAGAGCGCGTCGATGCGACCCGCGGCAAGATCGAGATCGTGTTGCTCGGTGGTCTTGTATTCGCGAATCTCGGCGACGTCCGAGAAGTATTTTTTCACAAATTCCAGGTTCGCCGTTGCAGCCTGAACTCCAATGATCTTTCCCTTCAGCAATGGCTTGAGCTTGTCGATTGCCGCCTGCGCAGAGGCTTCATTCTCCAGCTTGAACCGCTCGTTGGAAATGCCGACCTTGCCCAGTTCGCTATCCTTTGCGACCGCGAAACCTGAGGGATCCACCGCATATGGCTGGGTAAAGTCAATGATCTTCAGACGTTTTTCAGTGATGAACATGCTCGCCATGATCACGTCGAACTTGCCGACGGTCAGCGCGGGGATCATGCCGTCCCAGTCCTGTGCGACGATCTTGCACTCGATCTTTATTCGCCCGCACAGATCATTGGCGAGATCGACTTCGAAGCCGTCCAATTTGCCGTCGGCTGTTGTGAAATTCCAGGGCGCGTAGGCTCCTTCGGTGGCAATGGTAATTGCCTTTGGTGTTTCTTGTGCAACGGCGGCCTGGACCAGGCCGAACAGGACCGACGCAATGGCTGCGATGCGGCTAATTTTCATGTCATTCTCCTCTTTTTGCCGGTATGGCAGTTCCCTTTCGTCGTGCCGGATTATCTTCCGGCTTCAACGAGTTAGATGGCGTTTTCTAGCGGCGGCCGGGACTTGCGAAATTGGCCAGAAGGGGCGCTGTCTCGACGATATGATCCCGCATGACGATCTCTGCCTTGCCGGCATCACCTGACCGCAACACCTCAATCAGGATCTCGTGCTCGGCGCGCGCGCTGGCGGGCTTGTCGACATAGTCGAACCAAATGCGCAGGTAGGGTTCGATCACGACGTGCAGGCTGGCAATCTGCCGGACCAGCTTGGGTCGGTTGCTCAATTGGCAAATCTGCAAATGGAAGGCCTGATGGCGCACGACCCAGTCGCTGCTGCCGGTCTGGCTGGCGCGCTCCATGCGGTCGAGCTGGCGTTCCAGTTCTTCAAGCACTTCGATATCGATGTGCGGCATGGCAAGCCTCACCGCCAGCCCTTCGAGCACCGAGCGCATTTCAAACGTTTCGTATATCTCATCGAGGGTAAGGCCGGCGACGATGCAGCCACGGTTCGGGCGAATGACCACAAGACCTTCCGCGGCCAGCTGGCGGAATGCTTCGCGAACCGGCATGCGGCTCATGCCGATTTCCGTCGCGATCTCTTCCGGGATAAGCCGGTCCCCGGCGCGGTAGCGCCCCATCCTCAAGGCACGCTGAATGTGGCGATAAGCCTCCTCCTCGGCGGTCGTGATGCCCAGCGGCTCGATTGCGTCTGCTGCCATGTCCTTGGTCCAATCAGAGCGTATCTGTGTATCCACTTATCCAGTTGTCGCGACCTGTGTCAAGCACCGAAGCTTGTGCGCGTTAGAATTTCTCTTGTGAGAATAAACACTTGGGGGGGAAAATGGGGCAAGCACACCGTCATCAGCTACGCCGCTGATCGGCGTGCTTTTCGGTGCCTACGCGTCGGAAACCTTCGACGCCTCACCGACCTCTTCGACAATGCCGGCCAACGTCGATGCCGAGATTCGCCGGAAGCCCGTCAGCGCCCGCCCCTAAACAATCCTGATGCCGCTTCGAGCATCGAACAGATGCACCTTGGAGACCATGATCTCCAAGCCAATCTCCTGATCAGGTCTGAACGGGGGCTGATCCCGCACCTCGGCCATGAGGTCGACGCCACCTGCGTTCAAGGTAAGTTCCTGGGCCTCGCCGGTCGGCTCGACCACCTGAACCTCCGCCCGAGCGTGGTTCCCGCCGATTGCAATGTGCTGCGGACGAATTCCGTATACCACCTCTTCCCTGTCGCCCATCCGGCCGTCCTCCGGTAAGGGTAAGCGGAGACCCTGCTCGGCGACGAATGCGCCGTTGTCGATCCGGCCCGGGATCAGGTTCATTTCCGGGGATCCGATAAAACCGGCGACGAACAGGTTGGCGGGTTGCTCATAGAGCTCTGAAGGTGTGCCGATCTGTTCGATGCGGCCCCGGTTCAGCACTACGATACGGTCGGCAAGGGTCATCGCTTCGGTCTGATCGTGAGTGACGTAGATGCTCGTTCGGCCCAGCCGCTGGTGAAGCTTCTTGATCTCGGCGCGCATCTTGACACGCAGCTTGGCATCGAGGTTGCTCAGCGGCTCGTCAAACAGGAAGGCGGCTGGATCGCGCACGATCGCCCGGCCCATGGCGACGCGCTGGCGCTGACCGCCGGACAGCTGGCGTGGCATGCGGCCAAGCAGATCCTGCAGGCCGAGGATTTCAGCGGCCGCTTTCACCCTCGCGACAATCTCTTCTCTGGGGACCTTCGCCAATCGAAGCGCAAAGCTCATATTGTCCGCGACACTCATGTGCGGATAAAGCGCGTAGCTCTGGAACACCATCGCAATGTCGCGCGATTTGGCCGGCATCTCGTCGACGACCCGCCCGCCGATGCGGATCTCGCCTGTCGTCTGTTCTTCCAAGCCGGCGATCATGCGCAGAAGGGTTGACTTGCCGCAGCCTGAGGGACCGACAAGGACGACAAACTCGCCGCTGGCGATCTCGATCGTCACATCGCGCAGAACTTCCACGGCGCCAAAGCTCTTGCCGAGCTGATCTATCTGGATTGCAGACACCTATTTTCCTCCCGTCCGGGCACTACTCATTTTCGTTGAGCATGCCGCCAGGCGCGGTATTCGGCCTCGCCTTCGGGGCTCAACGGGTAGTATTTCCGCAGGTCGCCTCCCTCGGCCAAGCGCGTGCGGGAAAATTCCTCCCACTCGATATGTTCGCCGGCGAGCTCAACCAGTTTTGGGGCAAGGGCTACCGGTACCACGACGACGCCATCATCGTCGGCGACGATGATGTCTCCCGGTATGACGAGTACGTTCGAGCAGGCAATGGGGACGTTAACGGCAAAGGGGACGATGTTGGTCTGGGCGTGGAAATTCGGCGTGACATCCCTCACCCAGATGCCGATGTCCAAGGCAGCCGCCTGGGCAGAATCTCGGATACACCCGTCGACAACCACGCCGGCCCCGCCACGCCCGGCGAAATAGGTCAACATCATCTCACCGAAGATACCGCTGCCAAGGTCGCCGCGCGCATCGACGACCACCATGTCGCCCGGCTGCGTGGGGTACAGGACGTGACGGTGAAGTTGGCGTTCGGGCTCCTCATACTCAGTCTCGTTGTAGAGATCCTCGCGCTTCGGCATGCACTGGAGGGTGAGAGCCGGCCCGGCCGCCGTGCGGCCGGGCGTTAGCGGCCGCGGCCCTCGGATGTGCGGATCGCGAATACCCATCTTGTGATAAAGCTCGCTGGCCAAGGTCGCTGAACCGATCGCTGCAAGTGCGTCGACCAGCTGCCTCGGTGGCCGAGAAATGTCCTTTATTGCCGCTGCCTGGCCTACTTCCACGTTTCATCCTCCCTTCGATCAAGTTTTTCATGATCTCAATTCAGCCGCGAACTGCACCGGTCGTGAGACCCTTGACCAACAGGCCTTGAGCAAACCAGACAAACGCCAAGGTCGGGATGACCATGAGGACGCCCGCCGCCGACATCGCTCCCCAGTCGATGCCGAACTGCGAGACGAAGTTGGTCAGCCCGACTGGCAGCGTCTGTGCGGCCTTGCTGGAAGTCAGCGTCAATGCGAGCAGCAGGTCATTCCAGGTGAAAAGGAAGGTGATGACCGCGCTGGCCCCGATGCCAGGCGCAATCAGCGGCGCCACGATCTGGACCAGGGTGCGCACCGTGCCGGCGCCGTCCGACTGGGCAGCCTCCTCGATCTCTTTGGGCACATCCTGGATGAAGCCCAGCAGCAGCCAGATGGCGACGGGCAGTTTAGCCGCCGTATGGCTCAGGATCAGCGCCCAAATGGTATCCAGCAGGCCGAGCGCGGCGAACACGGCGAAGAGCGGGATGGCGAGCGCGATGACCGGAATCATGCGCATGATCAAAAGCAGGCCAAAAATCAGCATGACGCCCGGCATCCTGAAGCGCGACAGGGCGTATGCGCAGGGTATGGCCAGCAGATGGACCAAGATGACCGTCGCGACCGAGACGATGACGGTGTTCCACACATAACCCATCGTGTCGTACTCGGTGAAGACGGAGACGTACTGCGTCATCGTCGCGGTCTCGGGGATGATGTGCACCGGGACGGAGAAGATGTCGGCTGAACTGCGGATCGAGGTCAGGAACAGCCATGCCAGCGGAAAGACGGTGAGGGCGATGGTCAGAACCAGCGCTAGATATTGGCCGGCGGCGCCTGCCGTGAACCGGCGGCGACGGCGCCGTGGCTTGGGACGCGCGCTGACGATCGCGGCTTCGGTCATATCGCTCTCCGTTTCGCAATCAGCCACGGCACCCCGTAGAGGAGGCCGAGCACGAACAGCGACATTCCCAGCGCGATGTAGGAAACCGCCGCCGCGTGTCCGAAATCCACCGCCTGAAACGCCAGCAGATAGGAATAGACGGTGAGTAGGTTTGTGGCGCCTCCCGGCCCGCCCTGCGTCATCAGCCATACGACGTCGAAGGTCCGGAACGTGTCGATGATGCGAAGCATCAGCGCTATCATGATGACCGGACGCATCAGTGGCAGCACGATGTGCCAGAAGCGCTGCCATGGCGTGGCGCCGTCCACCGTGGCGGCCTCGAGCGGCTCCTGCGGCAAGGATTGCAGACCGGCAAGAAATAGCAGCACCATCAGCGGCGTATTCTGCCAGACATCGGCGACAATCACCGAGACAAGAGCCCAGGTCGGATGATTGAGCCAGGGGATGTCGGGCAGGTTGAACATGCGCAGCAGCGCGTCCACGAGCCCGTACTGGGTGTTGAAAAGCCAACGGAAATTCAGCCCCACGACGGCGGGCGCGATCATCGGCGGCACCAGCAGCAAGGTGCGCGCGAGCCGCATTCCGCGCAATTTGCCGTTGACGAGCACAGCGATCGCCATTCCAGCCACCACTTCCACCGTGATGGAAACGACGCTGAAGATGATCTGATTTCGCAGAGCCTGATTGAACTGGCGGCCGAAGAGTTCGTCGGTGTAATTCCCAGTTCCGGCGAATGGCGCTGAGCCGCTCAGATCCCAGCGAAAGAAACTCATTATGAAAGAATATCCGAGCGGATAGATAAGGATGGCGAGCATGACGAGGAGCGCGGGGCTGGCCAGGAGGTACCCCCTCTGCCAGGTGTAGGGCAGCGGCGAACGTCGCCGACGCCCCGGGACCTGGTGCTGCGCGACGGGCGGCATCCTCAGTCGTATGCTCCGGCCCGACGCATGATCTCCTCCGCCTCAGTCGCCGCCTGGTTGAGCGAGTCGCTCGGCGAGACCTGGTCGGTCAGGGCCTGTTCGATAGCCGAAAACATCAAGGTGCAGACTTTCGAGAATCCAGCCAGCTTCGGCCATTCCTTGCCGTTCGCTATCGTCGTCTCGAGTTGCTGCAGCCACACGGCCTGGGGACCTTTTGCCGCTGCAATCACTTCCTTGGCGATCGCCTGACTGCTGGGGAAGTTGGTGAACTGATCGAACTGCAGCCGCTGCGCCTCCGGACCGACCGTATATCTGATGAATTCGACGGCAGGTTCCTTGCGTCCTGATTGTCCATTGAGAGCCATGGCATGGGAGATGGCGCACGAAATCGCTGCCTTGTCCCTGATGTAGGGTGCAGTCGACCACTTGCTGACGACCCGCGAAGTTTCCGGATTGGATAAGGTTGCGAAGGCACCTGGCCAGTCGAAATTGGCGTAGACCGTACCGGACGAGAATTCGGTCGAATTTTCATTCCACTGATAGCCGACCGCGTCCGGCGGCACGATTTTGTGCTTCTGGATGAGGTCGCGGTAGAAGGTGAGGGCTTTGATGCCGGCTTCGGAATTGAAAGCTGGCTTGTTGGCCTGATCGACCCAGTCCCCGCCGGCTTGCCACAGGAGATCGCTGAAGGTGCGCTGCGCGGGGTCACCCTGCCCCGGCACGACCAGCCCATAGTGGCCATTGCCGGTAAGTTTCAGGCCGACGTCCACCAGATCATTCCAGGTTTCGGCCGGCTTCAGGCCTTTCTCCTGGTAGATGTCGCTGCGGTAATATTGAACGCGCGCATCCATGTTGCGCGGGATAGCGGCCAGATTGCCGGTCTTGGGATCGCGTAGGTATTTGACCGCAACCGGATAGAAGTCAGCCAGTTCGGAGTCGCTGAAATAGCTGTTCAGCGGCGCAAAATGGTTGAAATAGGAATCGATCTGGGCGGTGTGCGTGCTGTAGACGTCGTACTGGCTCGATTTCGCGGCGCTGAGTGTGACGACTTTCGATGTCAGCGGAGTGAATTCCAGCAGATCGTAGCGAACCTTGATGCCAGTCTTGGCGGTGAAATCCTGGACGATTTTCTCCCAGTATTTGGGATAGAGCGGGCCGCCGGTGATCAGCAGCGCGGTGATCTCGTTCGCCTCTGCTCTGGCGATCCACGGCGCCGCAAGCGAGCCGGCCGTTGCCGCGGCACTCGCGGCCAGGAATTTGCGTCTCGATAGGTTTCCGGACATTACAATTTCCTCCTTGCTTGTAATTGGTCGGCCCCTTTCGGGGTCGAGCGACGACGGCCAGGTTTCCCCTTGGGCCGCAGTGTGGCTTTGCTCCTCCCACAGCGACACAGCCCAGATCACGCCCGTCCACATGCTGCCTTGCCCTGCCGAGGCCCGATGGCCTCTGAGGCTTCCGGCGGTAGCCTTTCCTTTCGTCCTGCCTTCCTTTCGGCGGGCTCTGCGACCCGCAAACCACGCAATCGGTGCGTCGCGAGCCGTCGAGACGGCCGGACACAATGCGATGAGCGCGGTCAGCCGACGCGCAATGGTCCTGATCTCGAACGTCGTGGGCTGGGATATTGAAGTTGAGAGTCCAACGTCCCTTCCCGCGGGCCGAGTTATGGGTTAGTGAGCATTCATGAGATAAGTTGACTGCATATCCAACCATCAGCCTATAAGCTTATCAGACAAGTGGATGTTAATGGTCGATTCCATGGAGGTCAAGCTTCAAACTTTGCCCAAGCAGGTGGCGGGCGTGCTCGCGCGTCGCATCGCCACCGGCGGCGTCGCCGGCAGCCAGGGGCCGTCGGAACAGCAGATCCTTCAGGAGTTCGGGGTTTCGCGCGCGGTCGCGCGGGAAGCGCTCAAGATCCTAGCTTCTCTCGACATGATCGAGATCGCACAGGGAAGGCGCGTGGTGCTGCGTCCTGCCGAAGAATGGGATTATCTCAGTCCATTGCTGATCGACTGGCTGCCGCCCGAACAGGTCCGCGAACTGCTGGCGGAAGCGCACGCGACGCGAATAATCATCGAACCCGCCATCGCCGCCATCGCGGCCAAACACATGACCAAGGAAAACCTCGAACGTCTTGGCACGCTGCTCGCGGCGATGTCCGCGACCGAAGACAATCCGGACGCGTATCTGAAGCTCGACCTGGATTTCCATATGGAAATTTGCCGCGCTTCCCGGAACAGAATCCTTGACCGCTTCATGTATTCGTCACGGTGGTGGCAAGCGGCGAGCAGACGCATCAGCAACCAGATGCCGCATGCTCTTCCTTCCGCCACAGAAATGCACAGAGCGATCTACGAGGCGCTGGTCGCACGCGACGCCAAGCGCGCCGAAGAGGCGATGCGCCGACACCTGAAGGCAACCACTGCCGTCGCCATGCCCGACAAGGAAATGGCGAGCTAAGCAACGTTCTTCAGGCGCGGCCAGCTGTCGAGGCTGACCGCGCCGCCTGCGTGTCGGGAGGACACGACCGAACTAAGCTCTTCTGGCTTCCTGTTCCTGACGCTGCCTCGCGCGATATCCGAACATGTCGCCTTTGTCCTTGATTTCCGCCCAGATGGGGGCGGTGAGTTTGTCGATGGCCGCGACGTCCACGTCGGAAATCTTCCAACCGACACTCTCGACGTTTTCCTCAAGCTCCCTGACCGTCCGCGCGCCGACGAGGGGCGAACTTACACCCGGCCTGCTGGTGAGCCATTGGATCGCAAGCTGCGGCAGCGTCTTGCCGTATTTGGCCGCTATCGGCTTGAGGGCATCGACGGCTCCGACGGCGCGATCGTAGGTGCCCGGTTGGAACAGCACGGTGGTGCGCCGCTCGTCTCCCTCGACGAATTTGGTATCCGGCGAGAGCAAGCCCGTGAGCAGCCCTTGGGCCAGACCGCTGTAAGGCATGACGCCGATATTGTGCTTGCGGCAATAGGGAAGAGTTTGCCCCTCAACCTCGCGCCACAGCATGTTGTAAGGAGGCTGGAGCACGTCGATGACGCCATGCTGGCGGGCGCTGTCCATATCAGCTGTGCTGAAATTCGAGACGCCAACCGCTTTGATCCGCCCTGACGACTGAAGCCTCTCCATCATCGTCATGGTAGGGCCGATGGGAAAATCCGAATTCGGCCAGTGGACAAAATAGACGTCGACATAGTCCGTCTGCATCCGCTTCAGCGAGCCATCAAGCGCCGCCTCTATCGCTGCAGGTTCGAGATGGTTGGGCGCAACCTTGGTCGCGATGATCGCCTTGTCCCGGCGGCCGGCCAGCGCCTTGCCGACGACCTCCTCGGCATGGCCATGTCCATAGGCTTCGGCTGTGTCGATCAGCGTAATGCCAAGCTCCAGGGCGCGGCGAATCACCCGGATCGATTCCTCGTCATCGGCCGCGCCCCAAAACGCGCCGGACATACCCCAAGTCCCCAGGCCGATCTCCGACACCTTGACCGGCGACGATCCTAGCTGTCGCTGTTGCATTCTGTTCCTCCGGTTTGCGGCATGCATGGCTGTGCTTGTCGCCTTGCTGCCGCTCATTTATACGCTTATATGCTCGTCTAACAAGTAGGTTTTAGCCTGGCTGAATTCCAGCGCTTTCAAAGCGCATTTCTGCGTAATCGCTCAAAGGGGGGTTTACGCCACATCTTCTCATCTTGTATGCTCATCTGACAAGTTCAATTTGCCTATACGGGACGTTTGAAGCGCGGCGCCATCATTGGAGGATGGGTTCGATGAAGATCGTGGACATCAAGACGGCGGTCGTCGCCTATCATGGCAAGGCGACTCTGATCCGTATCGACACGGACGCCGGCATCTCCGGTTACGGCGAGGCGAACCCCGATGCGGGCGCGGCCGCGATCGTCGGCCTAATTTCGGAGCTCAAGTCGGAGCTCATCGGTCAGGATCCACGCAACGTCGAATATTGCTGGGACAAGATCCGCCGCGACCATGTGTTCTCCGGCGCCCAGGCCGGCGTCTTTCTCATTGCCCTGACCGGGCTCGAGATGGCGCTGTGGGATGTAGCGGCGAAGGCTGCTGGCCAGCCGCTCTATCGCATGTTCGGCGGCAAGTTCCGCGACCGGATCAGGCTCTATGCCGATTGCGGCGACGGCGATGAAGAAACCGGTTCGCCGGAAGGATGCGCGGCGCGCGCGCGCCGCATGGTGGACGAGGGCTTTACGGCGCTAAAATTCGACATCGACAATTTGCGCCATCCGGCAAAGTTCGACGCGGCAAACCACACCATCAACGGCGCGGAGCTGCGCTTCATGGTGGAACGCGTGGCCGCGGTGCGCAAGGCGATCGGCCCTGACATCGATCTCTGTATCGACCTGCACGCGCGCTACGACGTGCTCAGCGCCAGCCGCATTGCAGGGGAGATGGAGCGGTTCAACCTTCTGTGGCTGGAAGAACCTATTCCGGCAGAAAATGTTGAGGCCCTGAAGCAGATCCGCATGCGGACCAAGACCCCGATCTGTGTCGGCGAGAATCTCTACCTGCGCTGGGGTTTTCGTGAGTTGTTCCAGAATTATGGCGCCGACGTCATCATGCCCGACGTGCCGAAATGCGGCGGCCTCGCGGAAAGCCGCAAGATCGCGAATCTCGCCGAGATGTATTATGTGCCGTTCGCGCCGCATCTCGTGTCGACGCCGCTCGGCACAATGGCGACGTGCCATGTCTGCGCGAGCGTTCCGAACTTCCTGGTGCTGGAGTGGCATGCCCTGGAAGAACGGGAAGTGTGGGACAGTTATGTGCGCCTGCCAGACGGCGCCAGGTCGATCGTTGAAGACGGCCACATCGTGGTGCCCGACGTGCCCGGCATCGGCGTCGATCTCGACATGGATGGCGTCCACAAATACGCCGTGCCCGGCTACGGCATCTTTGAATAGCGCGCGACTGAATAGCTCTTGACCGGGCGGAAATGCCTTTTGGCCAGATTTCCGCTCGCCGATAGAAGTCCGTTGGAGGAATCATGGGCAAGCGGATCATTTTCACCGGTGGCAGCGGCAAGATCGGCCGTCACGTCATACCTTACCTGCTCAAGCGTGGGCATCAGGTCCTGAACCTCGACCTGACGCCACTTGATGTGCCAGGCGTCGACACCATCATCACCAACCTTGCCGATGCCGGCGAGACCTACAATGCACTGACGCTGCATTTCGGTTTCGGCGAATATTTTGGCGGGAAAGGCCGTGGCCCAGTCGACGCCATGGTCCATTTCGCGGCCATCCCGAGAATATTCCTGCGACCGGACAACGCCATGTTCGCCGCCAATGTGCTGTCGACCTACAATGTAATCGAGGCCGCCACCAAGCTCGGCATCCGCAAGATCATCACCGCGTCCAGCGAGACGGTCTATGGCGTGTGTTTTGCCGAAGGCGAACGCGATTTCACATCGTTTCCGGTGGAAGAGGACTACGATACCGACCCGACCGACAGCTACGGTCTTTCCAAGGTCTTGGGCGAGAAGATCGCACGCTCCTTCGCTTCCCGCACCGGATACGACATTTACGCGCTCCGAATAGGTGGCGTTGTCGAGCCGCAAGACTATGCCCGCTTTCCGGAGTTTTTGGCGGACGCTTCAAAACGGCGGCGCGATGGCTGGACCTATATGGACGCGCGCGATCTGGGCCAGATCGTGCATCTTTGCATCGAGAAGGACGGTTTGGGGTTCCAGATATTCAATGCCGTCAACGACAATATCGTTGCCGATGCGCCAACGGCAGAGTTTCTCAAGAAGCATGCACCAGGCACGCCGATTACACGCTCGATAGAGCAATTTGAGGGGCCAATCTCAAATCGCAAGCTGCGTGAGCTTCTAGGGTTCCAGCAAGAGCATGATTGGCGAGATCAGCCTCGGGATTCATGATCGAGGCCGGCCCGGCTCCTACCGTTGAGCAAGCTTCGAATGGCGCCCGGTCCGTGACGGCTCATGCCGAGATCTCCCGCTTGGCCGTCGGCGAATCATCGGCAGCGTTTACGGCTGCTCGGTCGGCCGGATGACGATCTCGTGCCGAGCGGATTGTCGATGATCTGCAAGAATTATCTGGCGTGAAACCATGGGGCCAGCGAAGGCTTGGCGACTTCCGGCAAAAAGGCCCGCCGCTCCATTTGCGAAGCGGCGAGGCCCCATATTCGGGGACGATCGCCGGAGTGTTCCCCGGCATTGCTTACAGCGCAATTCAGGTGCCAGAATTATTGACCCAAAACGGGTCACCGCATCGGAGGCGAGAAGGCGGACCTTCCGCGATCACGCTACTGCCGCGCTTTGCCATTGCTGCTACATTACTTTGCGGCGGACCTGATTTTTCCGCCTGGCCGGCGTCCGTCAGGCAACTTACCCCAACGCGCCCCCCCAAGTGACGCCGGCCATTTTCCCCATATTGCAGCACGGGCGCGCCGATTCCGTTATGCGCTTTCGAGCTATGGCAATCCGCCGGCGAGCCGCTTTGTCCAGCCTGCAATTGTCAGCCCGAAGGCCATTCCGGCGCAGTCGGCCACCCAGTCGAATAGATCCGGGTGGCGCCCTATCAGCTGCACGGCCTGAAGGCCCTCGATCGCCGCGCCCGTGAGCACGAGGAGGACGATCAGCTTCGCCTTGTGTTCCGGCCAGCCGAGACTTCCGAGAGCCGCCAGCACGACGAAGGCGGCGGCGTGATTGAGCTTGTCGTGACCAAACGTGAAAGCCAGGCCAAGACCCTGCAGGAGCTGCTCCGGCAAAAGGGCAAACAGCAGAACGCCGGCAAACGCGGCGGGAAAAGCAATCCTTGCCACGATCTGATAAGAATCCAGGCGCAACAAGGGTGAAATGGCCTTTCGTCCGAAATCTGCAGGGAACACCGCTGGCCGCTGAATCGAAAGCGAGCGCGGCGTCCAATTTCCGCCGTCCGGGCGTCCGGTGCATCGTCAGAATGAATGAATGCTTCGGGTCAGCCGCTGCACAGGCCGGGCTCGTGGCAAGTGGTCTGCAAATGGTGTGGCTTCCGCGATCACGCAATTACCCGCCGCGCCAACGCAGCTACTATCTGGCTGCGGCGGACCTGATTTCCGCTTGGCCGGCGCTGCATCATCGTTTTGGCTCTCCCATAGAGCTTCGAGAGGTAGTGAGGTGATCGCGGAGGATGGTGGTGTTCACGGCGCGGCCATCATGGATGAGAGCCGGGAATCAGGCACCTTACCCCACGCCTCACGAAGCAGCGCCGGCCATCTCTCCCAGCTAAAGCGCGTCGCGTTCGACCGGCCTCATGCGACGCGCTTAAGGTTCTTGTCTTGATGCATGTCGTTATCGCAAAACCGCTTCACACTTTTGCGCGACATGCATTGGATTTCCACCGGTTGCGCGATGACCCGGCCCGCATCAAAAAGCCCGCCGCCCTGTCGGACGACGGGCTCCGTTGCCTGGGCGCCAGGGCGCCGCGGTAGCGACTTCTGCTGCTTATGCTCCCGCAGGTTTCCAATATGCTGCCGCCGCATGGCGTTGCGCATCGGCTAAACAAACGAAGCCCGCGCCTCTGGCGGAGGGCGCGGGCCGACCGGGTTGCACCCCGATCTGCAGCAGAAACCCGGGAGGTTCCCGCTGCTTAAGATAACAATTAGAGACTTCTAATGTTCCCTTGGGGAAGATGCCGGCTGCTCCAGAATCTCATGGTCGGCACGACAACGATCGGGCCGTCAACTCATGCGCATGTTGATCTGGAAAATCCGTTCGTCGAAATGCCGCGTTTCGACGGCAAAGGTCAAAGCCACTTCAAGCACCAGACCGTCATGGTCGTTCCGGACCTTGACTGTGATCCTACGGTGAGGAAAGCCATCCCTGGCCATCTCGCCCAATGTGCGAAGGGCTTCTTTCCTGACCAGCGGGAAATCGTCACATAACGTTCCCTGATCGTCGGAATAGACGATTCCGTCTTCATCGGAATCGAAGAAATAAAGGGGCATTGGCTTGGCCGAAGCAGCGGCATCCGGGCACGTTGTCGATAGCTGACCGGAATTCTCGGCAGATCGTGATCAGTGCCTTTCCAACCGCCGGCTCCGCCGCCGTCTCACTTGCGCTCGCGCAATGCTTTCACCGCTTGCGAGAGGATCATCCGGTCGCCACCGGTCCTTTTGATCAGCTTGCTCACCTGGCTGGGCGAGACACCATTTTCCCGCGCGAAATATTCGACTTCATAATACTCATCCGCCGACACGCGGTTGCGGTCGCTGAAGTCTCGCTTGCTCTTGTCATCGGCCATTTCTCTTCTCCTCGTCTCTTCTCCTCGCCTCAGGGTCAACTTTGGTCAGAAGCACGCTGCAATTGAGGGTTCGCCCGCCACAAAAGTGACGCGCGAACCCTATCGGCGCAGGAAGGGACAGGGCTGCGCAGATGCCGGGTTCGATCGGAATGGAAACAGCCAAGATCGGTGCGAGCAACCGTCGACATTTTCCAAAGAATCCTCCCGGAACGTGCAGCCAGCAACGAGTTTGAGCGGCGGCGGTTCCGGGCTTCGCGACAAACCTACCCTTTGCCCGCGAGGATCAGACTTAGGTCCTGCGGCAACACGTCGATTGGTCCCCGCCGGGTGGGACCGAAGCCCCGTCGACGGAACGTTTTCAGCTGGCTTCCGTTCGAATGAGCCTTGGCGCGAAGAGCGGACCGAGTTCGCAAAGGAGACGACCATGAGAATGCATCTTTCCACCGCGGCGGCGGGACTTTTGCTGCTGGCAGGCGTCGGCGCCGCTGCGGCGCAAGACGTTGTCATCGAACCGCAGCAGGAAACCGTCATCAGGGAGTATGTGAAAAAGCAGCCGCTGGCCTCGGTGAAAATCCCTGGGGTGGAGCTCAACATCGGCTCGACGCTCCCCGACACCGTCGAGCTTCATGAGGTCCCGAACGTCAAATATCGTTATGTCGTCATTGACAACCGCACCGTTGTCGTCGACCCAGGCACGCGCAAGGTCATCAAGGTCATCGAGTGACGTGAAAACTCGGGCAGCCGTCGCCCGTCGCTCGGAAATGAGCGGCGGGTGACGTTTGCGTCAGGCGGTTCCTCGGCGCTCAGCTGGGACCCGCCTTACCGTCGAGGGCCGGGGGGCCTCACAGGCAGTTTCAATGCGAACAATCAGCAGACTTTTCGATTCCCATGACCAGGCGGCCCGTGCCGTCGAAACGCTTCAGGCAGCAGGAATTGCTCGCCAGGAGATCAGCGTCATCGGACCCTACGATGATGAAATCGGCGCCGTCTTGCGCGATCCAGGTACGGGTGCCGTCCTTGGCGCGGCAGCCGGTTTGTTGGCCGGCCTCGGCGCCTTTGATATGCCCGGCATCGATCCCCTCGGCGCGGGATGGCTGGCATCGGCCCTCGTCGGTGCAGTCTTGGGCGGCGTTGCCGGCGCGACATTGTCCCGTATCGGCAAGCAGCCGGGCCAGCCGGATGCCGCACAAGGTGTGATCCTGGTGCTGGCGCATGTCGATGAAAGACAGGCCGACACCGCACAGGCGGTGCTTGGAGCTTCCGTTCAGGCGACGCAGTCTTTGGCCAGGGCGGCTTGAAGATTAAGCTCGGGCAAAGCACTTTGATCAGACCGAGCAGCAGGGCGATCAAAGCACGCACCCAAAAATCTCTGGCAAGCCGCCGCCAGAAAGTGTTGAACACCGTGCCGATCACATTCGGCGAGCGGTTGCGCTCGGCGAGGCTTGATGATTTGCTGTCGGTTTGCGGAGAACGAATGATGCATGAGCCTGTCGGTCAAGACGAATATGGGTCGACCAGCCCGTTCGATCCGGACGATCTGTCGAGGTTGAACGCGATCGGCCCGAGCGCCGGCAGCAACGATTTCGAAAAATACGCGGTCGCCGTGATCATCGTATTCGGCGCCCTGATCATCGGCGGCCTGATGGCCGCCGGCTTGAGCTTCGGGCGCCGCAGCACCTTCTTTTTCGCGCTTGGCGGCGCCACCGCGGCATGGATATCCGGCAACGCGCTCCTGCTCGATCGGCCGCGCATCTACGCCCTGTTCGTCGGCGTCGCGGCGTTGATGCTGATTGCGTCGACCATCGCGCTGGTCACCTGAAGCAAGGCGAATCTTCCTATTGACCGTGACCTTATCCGAAAACCGGTTCCGCCTTTTGAGACCATGGTCTAATACCCGATAGCCTCACCGGATGCGGCGCGGCTGTCGATGGCGCCGTTGTAGCGGGCGCCGCCGCCCTTCTCGATTTCCGCCAGGCTCTTGCCGCCGACCAGGATGCCGGCCGCCTGGCCCCAATTCGCCTCGGCGAGATCGAGGCGGTAGCCCATGCCGGTAAGCAGCTTTTCGGTATCCGGCGACAGGCCGAAGGGTTCGATATAGACCGTGTCGGGTAACCATTGGTGGTGGATGCGCGGAGCGTCGATCGCTTCCTGGATGTTCATGCCGTGATCGATGACGTTGACGATCGCCTCCAGCGTGATGGTGATGATGCGTGAACCGCCAGGGCTGCCGATGACCATGAACGGCTTGCCGTCTTTGGCGAGGATGGTCGGGCTCATCGACGACAGCGGCGTCTTTTTCGGCGCGATCGCATTCGCCTCGCCCTGGACGAGGCCGTAGAGATTGGGCACGCCGGGTTTCTGGGTGAAGTCGTCCATCTCGTTGTTGAGCAGGATGCCGGTGCCGTCGGCGACGACGCCGGCGCCGAAAGAGCCGTTCAGCGTGTAGGTTACCGCGACGGCGTTGCCGTCATTGTCGATGATCGAATAATGCGTCGTCTCGTTGCTCTCGCCAAAGCCCTTCGGCATCAATTCCTGCGACACGCCGGCCCGGAACGGATCGATCCTTTCGCGGATTTCCCTGGCGTAATTCTTGTCGAGCAGTTTTGCGACCGGATTGTCGACGAAGCCGGGATCGCCGAGCGCCGAATTCCGGTCGACATAGGCGTGGCGCATCGCCTCGACCATGACGTGAACCGTCTCGGCCGAACCAGCGCCGAGATAGGACAGCGGATAGAACTCAAGCACGTTGAGGATCTCGCAGATGATGACGCCGCCGGAGCTCGGCGGCGGCGAGGACGTGATCTCGTAGCCGCGATAATTGCAGGTCGCCGGCTTGAGCTCGCGCACCGCGTAGTTTTCGAAATCCGCCTTGGCCAGAATGCCGCCCTTCTCGCCGCTCGCCTTGACGATGGCGTCGGCGATCGCGCCTTTGTAGAAGGCATCCGCACCGCGTTCGGAAATGGCGGCAAGCGAAGCCGCGAGATCGGGCTGAACGAGGCGCTCGCCGACGGCGTAAGGCTTGCCGTCCGGCTTGAGGAAAACGGCCGCCGCCGCCGGGTCCCTCGCCAACCGCTCCGCGCCGCCCTGGAGCGAGGCCGCATCGCCCTGCTCCAGTACGAAGCCTTCTTTGGCAAAGCGGATGGCCGGCGCCAGCAAGTCCTGCCGCGTCAGCGTGCCGTATTTCTCCCGCGCCATCTCGAAGCCGGCGACCGAACCCGGCACGCCGACGGCCAGATAGCCGTCGAGACTGGCGCCCTTTACCGGCTTGCCGTCCTTGTCGAGATACATGGTTTTGGTTGCGGCGAGCGGCGCGCGCTCGCGGAAATCGAGGAAGGTCGAGCGGCCGTCCTTGAAGCGGATGGTCATGAAGCCGCCACCGCCGATATTGCCGGCGGTCGGATAGACCACGGCCAGCGCATAGCCGACGGCGACCGCGGCATCGACGGCATTGCCGCCCTTCTTCAGCACCTCGACGCCGACTTCAGACGCAAGATGCTGGGCGGTCACCACCATGCCGTGCTCGCCCTTCGCCGGCTGCGGCGAAGCGGCGAAGGCGAGGAACGGCAAGAAGGTCAGGGTGAGGGAAAGGCTGACGGCGATTAGGGTTCGGCGGTGCATGGCCGTTCTCCGTGGCTTGGGGTGAGCCTAGGAAACGCGCTTGGCGCGGTTGAGTCTACTGACAATAATCGGAAGATACGGCGAGGCTTCGCGCCTCCGGCTGAGCTGCCGATCTCCCCCCTTGCGGGGAGATGGCCGGCAGGCCGGAGGGGGGTGCTGTCCCTCGGACCTCTCCAGCAATGCGCGGGCACATCCTCTGGCTATTTTGCAGGTTGCACGGTTCGACGTTGGAGATCCTTCCCACCCCCCTCTGTCCTGCCGGACATCTCCCCCGCAAGGGGGGAGATCGGATTTCGCCTTTGGTTTTCGCCAACATTCAACGCTGGCGAGCAACTTTGTTCTTGCTTTGTGCCGGCAGCTATGCTACTAATCTATCTATGGTGCTGAATCGCACCGCGACCCGCCTCTGGCGGGTTTTTCATTTTTCACCCCGACATCAAACAATCCCGCCGCCGACGCTCGCCACCGCCGGCCGTTCGGCTGCGACCTTCGCCCGGTAGCCGGCGGCGCGGTAGGCTGCGACCGGATCGATGGCGCCGCCGGTCTTTAGTCGTGCCATGGCGAGGATCGGCTCGACATCGGTGCGATAGGCTATCTTCAGCGTCTGCGTTGCCATCAGCGCATCATTGGCGTCCTGGAAGCCTTCGAGCGCCTTGCGATCGACCAGCAGCGCCTGGGCATAGGCGCGCTGCACTTCAACCGCCGACAGCATCAGGCTTTCGATCGGATCGGTGACGTTGTGGCTCTGGTCGAGCATGTGGGCCGGATCGAACCCTTCGGCACCGGAAAGCTCGGCATCGACCAGTTCGTTGAAGACCAGGAACAGCCGGTAGGGATCGATCGAGCCGGCGTCGAGGTCGTCGTCGCCATATTTCGAATCGTTGAAATGGAAGCCGCCGAGCTTCTTGAACTGGATCAGCCGCGACACGATCATCTCGATGTTGACGTTGGGGGCGTGATGGCCGAGGTCGACCAGGCAGAACGCCTTGTCGCCAAGCTCTTTGGCGATGATGTAGTTGGTGCCCCAATCCTGCACGACGGTCGAATAAAAGGCCGGCTCGTACATCTTGTGCTCGGTGAACAGCTTCCAGTCGTCCGGCAGTCCGGCATAAATCTCCTTCATCGCGTCGAGATAACGCTCGAACGCCTTGGCGAAATTAACCTGGCCGGGAAAATTCGAGCCGTCGCCGATCCACACCGTCAGCGCTTTCGAGCCCAGCGTCCTGCCGATCTCGATGCATTCGAGATTATGCTCGACCGCCTGCCGGCGTGTTGCGGCATCGGCATGCGACAACGAGCCGAACTTATACGAAAGTTTTTGGTCCCTGGCGTCGGAGAAGGTATTGGAGTTGATGGCGTCGAAGCCGAGGCCGAAGCGGGATGCCGCCTGCTTCAGCCGGTTCGGATCGGCCTTGTCCCACGGAATATGCAGCGAGACGGTCGGCGTCGCCTGCGTCAGCTGGCGGATGACGGCGCAGTCCTCGATCTTGTCGAAAATGTCGCGCGGCTCGCCAGCGCCGGGAAAGCGGGCAAAGCGGGTGCCGCCGGTGCCGACGCCCCAGGACGGGATGGCGACGGCGAATTTCTCGACCTTGTCGCGGATGGCATCGATGGCGATGCCGCGGCGGTCGAGGCGCTCGCCGAGGGACTCGTAGTCGCGCTTGAGGTCGGCATTGCGCGCGGCATTGTGCCTGTCGACGAGGTCGGCGGAGATGATGGTTTCGGACATGGTGGTTTCCTCCCAATTTGCGTTGGTCGGCGCTGCCCCTCACCCTTACCCCTCTCCCCGTAAAGAACGGGGAGATCACCGGCGTTGGAGCGCTTCCCTTCTCGGCGTCACTATTACGGGGAGAAGGTGCCGGCAGGCGGATGAGGGGCAGCGCAATCCTCAAAGACGGTCGCTTATCGCGTAAAACTCTGCGCGTTGCCGGCATCGACGTTGATGATGTTGCCGGTCGATTTTGCCGACATGTCGGAGGCGAAAAAATAGATCGCTTCGGCGATGTCCTCGGGGAATACCGACCGCTTCAGCATCGAGCGCGAGCGGTAATGCTCTTCGAGATCGTCGGTCGACATCTTGTAAGCGGCGGCGCGCTGTTCCTTCCATTCGCCGGTCCAGATCTTCGAGCCGCGCAGCACGGCGTCGGGATTGACGACATTGACCCTGATCTGGGCTTCCGCGCCTTCCAGCGCCAGGCAGCGCGCCAGATGGATCTCGGCAGCCTTGGCCGTGCAGTAGGCGGCGGCGTTTGGCGATGCGGCAAGGCCGTTCTTAGAGGCGACGAAGACGACGTTGCCGCCGATCTTTTGCGTCCGAAACAGCCGGAACGCCTCCCGCGAAACCAGGAAATATCCCGTCGACAAGATGTCCATGTTCTTGTTCCACAGCGCCAGCGTGGTGTCCTCGATCGGCGCCGAGGAGGCCAGGCCAGCGTTGGACACCAGGATGTCGATGCCGCCGAACTCGACCGCTGTCTCGGCAAAGCCGGAGATCACCTGATCCTCGGACGTGACGTTGATGACGACGGGCCGCACGAAATCCTTGCCGTAGGCCTTGGCAAGCTCGTCATTGGCGCTGGCAAGGGCTGCCTCGTCGATATCGGCCAGCACGACGCAGGCGCCTTCGCGCAGCAGCCGGTTGGCGGTGGCGCGGCCAATGCCGCCGGCGCCGCCGGTGACCAGCGCGATTTGGCCGGCAAGAGCTTTCGGTTTCGGCAGGCGCTGCAGCTTTGCCTCTTCGAGCAGCCAGTATTCGATATCGAAGGCTTCCTGGTCGGGCAGCCCGACATAGGTCGACACCGTCGAGGCGCCGCGCATGACGTTGATGGCGTTGACGTAGAATTCGCCCGATATACGCGCCGTCGCCTTGTCGCCGGCGAAGGTGAACATGCCGACACCGGGCATCAGATAGACCACGGCGTTCGGATCGCGCACCGGTGGCGAATCCGCGTGCTTGCAGCGGTCATAATAGGCCTGATAGCCGACGCGATACTCCGCCACATCGTCGACAAGACGGGCAATGACGGCATCGACATCGGGATTCCTGGGATCGAACTCGATGACCAGCGGCCGGATCTTGGTGCGCAGGAAGTGGTCCGGGCAGGATGTGCCGAGTGCCGCCAACGGCCGCAAATCCCTGGAATTGACGAATTCGAGCACCGCAGGAGAATCGTCGAAATGGCCGAGCTTGTGGCTGTTCTCCGAGATCAGGCCGCGGATCCTCGGCATCAGTTTTGCAGCCACAGCGCGACGCGCCGGTGCATCGAGCGATTTGACGATTTCGCCGCCGAAGATCGGCTTGCCCTGGCTCTTGCGCTCGAACCAGTCGATCGCCTGGTTGATCACCGAAATCGTCGTCTCGTAGCATTCCTTCGGCGTGTCGCCCCAGCTGAACAGGCCATGGCTTGCCAGCACGACACCCTTGGCCTCGGGGTTCTCGAGGCAGAATTTCTCCAGCCACAGGCCGAGTTCGAAGCCCGGGCGCTTCCATGGCAGCCAGCCGATCGTGTCGCCGAATATCTCCTTGGTCAGCGCCTGCGAATCCTTGGCGGCGGCAATAGCGATGATGGCGTCGGGGTGCATGTGGTCGACATAAGGCTTCGGCACGAAGGCATGCAGCGGTGTGTCGATCGAGGCCGCGCGCGGGTTGAGGTTGAAAGTGCAGTGGGGCAAATAGCCGACCATCTCGTCTTCATGTTCGAGGCCACGATAGAGACCTTTCAGCGCGCGCAATTTGTCCATGTAGAGCGTGGCGAAGCCGTCGAGTTTGATCGAGGCGCTGTCGCCGCCCGAGCCCTTGACCCACAGCACTTCCACGCTCTGCCCAGTGAGCGGATCGTTTTGCCAGATCTTGGAGGAGGTGTTGCCGCCGCCATAATTGGTGACGCGCTTGTCGGAGCCAAGAACATTCGAGCGATAGACCAGACATTCGGGCTCGCTCATCGCTTGCGCTTTTGCGTCATCCCAAAGATTGGCGAGGCGCGTGCCGGAGCGCTTGTCGAGCATAGGTAATCCTCCCTTTGGGACACGCAAACGGCGCGGGTCCCTTTTGTGCGAATTTCTACGCAAGCGGCTGTCTTGTCAATCACAAACGATCAATATCAATCATATTGCACTGCACAATGAAATTATCTGATCGGAAATGATTGACACTGCGCGCTTTGGGTGCCTAGATGCTCAAGCAGGGAGGAACCATGCACGAGAAAGAGCGCCACAGGATCATTCTGTCCGCCGTCCAGGAAAAGCCTGTGGTGACGGTGCAGGAGATGGTCGACCTGACGGAGTCGTCGGAGGCGACGATCCGGCGCGACATCGCGGCATTGCATGTGCAAAAGCGGCTGCGCCGAGTGCGCGGCGGCGCCGAGGCGCTCTCGCCTCCGCAGTTCATCGGCCTTGCCGGCCGGCCGTTTTCCGTCAACGAGACGATCAACGCTTCGCAGAAGCGGGCGATCGCACGAGAGGCCGTGGAACTCTGCAAGGACGGCGAGCCGATCATCATCAATGGCGGCACCACCACGTTCCAGATGGTGCATTTCCTGAGCGGCCGCCGCATGCCGATCTTCACCAATTCCTTTCCGATCGCCGAGCACCTGCTCAGGCATTCCAAGAACACGGTGATGCTGTCGGGCGGCACCATCTACCGCGAGCAGAACATTATCCTGTCGCCCTTCGACAATGACGTGACGCGCAATTTCTACGCGCGCCGCATGTTCATGGGCGCGCAGGGACTGGGGCCGCTGGGTCTTATGGAAGGCGACCCGCTGCTGATCCAGGCCGAGCAGAAGCTTATCGACCAGGCGGACGAATTGGTGGTGCTGGTCGACTCCTCGAAATTCCGCAAGCGCTCGAGCCTGATCCTGTGCGGCCTGTCGCGCATCGCCACGGTGATCACCGACGACGGCATCGAGGATCGCGAAGCCAAGATGCTGGAGACCGCCGGCGTGACGCTGATCGTCGCCCGCACAACGGCAAGCAACAAGGAAGAATCTTCGCTGCAGGCCTGAGAAAACTCACGCCCGC
The DNA here is from genome assembly GCF_040317575.1 of Mesorhizobium sp. M1423. NCBI lineage: Bacteria > Pseudomonadati > Pseudomonadota > Alphaproteobacteria > Hyphomicrobiales > Phyllobacteriaceae > Mesorhizobium > Mesorhizobium sp. M1423. Next base: position 55,430 of record NZ_JAMYKU010000021.1, on the reverse strand, counting down.
AGCGGCGATGGAATGCAACGCTCAAGGGAGGATATTCGATGAGCTTTCTGAAGAAACTGATGGTTACGGCGGCGTTTTCCGCCGCCATGTTCGTGAATGCCGCCTATGCCGAAAACGTCAAGATCGCGCTGGTGGTGAAGTCGCTCGGCAACGGCTTCTTCGACGCCGCCAACAAGGGCGCCGAAGAGGCGGCCAAGGAACTCGGCGACGTCGAGATCATCTACACCGGCCCGACCAAGGCGACCGCCGAAGCGCAGATCGAAGTGGTCAATTCGCTGATCGCCCAGAAGGTCAACGCCATCGCCATTTCGGCCAATGACGCCGACGCGCTGGTTCCGGCGCTGAAGAAGGCGATGGAACGCGGCATCACCGTCATCTCGTGGGATTCAGGCGTCGCGCCGGAAGGCCGCCAGCTTCACCTCAACCCTTCCGACACCAACCTGATCGGCGAGACCATCATCAAGCTTGCCGCCGACTACCTGCCGGAAGGCGGCGATGTCGCCATCCTGTCGGCTTCGTCCACCGCGACCAACCAGAACGCCTGGATCGACGCGGCCAAGAAGGTGCTGCCGGAGAAGTTCCCCAAGATCAAGCTCGTCGCCACCGTCTATGGCGACGACGACTCGGCCAAGAGCACGGACGAGGCCAAGGGCTTGCTGAAGTCCTACCCGAACCTCAAGGCGATCATCGCACCGACCACGGTCGGCGTCGTTGCCGCCGCGCAGGTGGTGACCGATGAAGGCCTGATCGGCAAGGTCAACGTCACCGGCCTGGCGCTGCCGTCGGAGTTCAAGAAGTTCATCGACAACGGCGCCAGCCAAGCGGTTGCGCTGTGGAACCCGATCGACCTCGGCTATTCGGCCGTCTACCTCGCCCACGACCTGGCGGTGAAGAAGGAAGAGGCGAAGCCCGGTGCTACGCTGTCGATCGGCCGCGTCGGCAAGGTCACGCTCGACGACACCAACTCGGCTGCGATGGCTCCGCCCTTCCAGTTCGACAAGTCGAACATCGAAAAGTTCTCCAAGATCTATTGATCCTGGAGCCTTCGAACTGGTGCGGCGGGACCTTGGCCCCGCCGCGGCCTCAACCGGACCTAGTTTCAGGGCTTGATACGATTATGGACACGACAGCCCAACACGAAGTGGCGAAGGAAGCGCCTTTGTCTCCCGGGCCGCGGCTGACGCTGTCCGGCATCTCGAAAAGCTTTCCCGGCGTGCGCGCGCTGCACGATGTCAGCCTGTCGCTCTATCCCGGCCAGGTGACCGCGCTGATCGGCGAGAACGGCGCCGGCAAGTCGACGCTGGTCAAGATCATGACCGGCATCTATCAGCCCGATTCAGGCACAATCAACATCGACGGCCAGCCCGTCGCTTTGCCCAGCGCCCATGCCGCCTTCGGGCATGGCATCACCGCCATCCATCAGGAAACCGTGCTGTTCGACGATCTGACGGTGGCCGAAAACATCTTCCTCGGCCATGCGCCGCGCACCCGCTTCAAGACCATCGACTGGCGCACCATGCGCAAGAATGCCCGCGAGGTGCTGGACACGATGGGCGCCGGCCATATCGACGCCGATGCCAGGCTGAAGGATCTCGGCATCGCCAACAAGCATCTCGTCGCCGTTGCCCGCGCCATGTCGATCGACGCGCGGATCGTCATCATGGACGAGCCGACGGCAGCACTTTCGATGAAGGAGATCGAAGAGCTTTTCCTGCTGATCGAATTCCTCAAGAGCGACGGCAAGGCGATCCTGTTCATCAGCCACAAATTCGATGAGATCTACCGCATCGCCGACCGCTATACCGTGTTCCGTGACGGCGAGATGGTTGGCGAAGGCCTGATCAAGGATGCCGGCCAGAGCCAGATCGTGCGCATGATGGTCGGCCGCGCGGTCGACCATATCTTTCCGCAGCGCAAGGCCGAGATCGGCGCGCCGGTGCTGGCCGTCTCCGGCCTGTCGCATCCGACCGAGTTCGATGATATCGGCTTCGAGCTGCACAGGGGCGAGATCCTCGGCTTCTACGGTCTTGTCGGCGCCGGGCGCAGCGAGGTGATGCAGGCGATATCAGGCATCACCCGCACCAGCGGCGGCACGATCACGCTGGAAGGCAAAGCGATCGCGCCGAAATCGGCGGCGGATTCGATCGATGCCGGCATCGTCTATGTGCCGGAGGAACGCGGCAAGCAAGGCGTGGTGATCGGCCTGCCTATCTTCCAGAATGTCTCGCTGCCTTCGCTCAAGCGAACCTCCAAATCCGGCATATTGCGGCTGGCGGAAGAGTTTGCGCTAGCCCGCTCCTACACAGAGCGGCTCGACCTGCGCGCCTCCTCGCTCAGCCAGGACGTCGGCACGCTGTCGGGCGGCAACCAGCAGAAGATCGTCATCGCCAAATGGCTGGCGACCGCGCCCAAGGTGATCATACTGGACGAGCCGACCAAGGGCATCGACATCGGCTCGAAGGCCGCCGTGCACGGCTTCATGGCCGAGCTCGTCGCGCAAGGCCTGTCGGTTATCATGGTGTCGTCCGAACTGCCGGAAATTCTCGGCATGTCCGACCGTGTCGTCGTTATGCGCGAGGGCCGCATTGCCGCGGTCTACGACAATAAGGGGCTCGACGCCGAAACGCTGGTCAGGACGGCAGCGGGGATCGCGGCATGAAGGCTCTTCTCAAATACCGCGAAGTCTGGCTGCTGGCGGCAATCGCCGTGCTGATCGGGCTGATCTCGATGCGTTTTCCGGGCTTTGCCGCTCCCGGCAATGTGCGCCAGGTGTTCAACGACACGTCGATCCTGATGATCCTGGCGCTCGGCCAGATGGTGGTTATCCTGACCCGCTCGATCGACCTGTCGATGGCAGCCAATCTCTGCTTCACCGGCATGGTGGTGGCGATGCTGAACGCCGCGCATCCGGCAATCCCGATCCCGCTGCTGATCGTCATCGCACTTCTGGTCGGCCTGGTGCTCGGCGCCATCAATGGCCTGTTGGTGTGGCGGCTGAACATTCCCTCGATCGTGGTAACGCTCGGCACTCTCACCATCTACCGCGGCGCCACCTTCGTTATTTCAGGCGGCGCCTGGGTCAACGCCGACCAGATGAGCCCCGATTTCATCGGCCTGCAGCGCGCGACGTTCCTCGGCATACCGGTGCTGTCATGGATTGCCCTGCTGGTCATCGCCTTGTTCTTCCTTGTGATGACGCGCACGGCGCTCGGCCGCTCGATCTACGCCATCGGTGTCAACCCGACCGCATCGGTCTATGCCGGCATCGACGTCGGCCGGACGAAATTCATCGTCTTCTGCATTTCGGGGATGATCGGCGGCCTCTGCGGCTATCTCTGGATCTCGCGCTACGTCATCGCCTCGGTCGAGGTCGCCAACGGCTATGAGCTCAACATCATCGCCGCCTGCGTCATCGGCGGCATCTCCATCGCCGGCGGCATCGGCTCGGTCGGCGGCGCGGTGCTCGGCGCGCTGTTCCTCGGTATCATCTCCAACGCGCTGCCGGTGATCAATATCTCGCCCTTCTGGCAAATGGCGATTTCGGGCAGCGCCATCATCCTGGCCGTGGTGCTCAACGCGCGCGGCGAACGCCGGCAAGGCCGCATCATCCTCAAAAAGGCGGAAGTGGCATGACCGATACCCCTGCCCCGCGCCATGTTCCGAACCGACTCGACAAGCCGTTCACTGCGGCGATCTTCTCATGGGAGGCGCTGCTGGTCGTCGTGGCGGTCGCCATCTTTGCCGTCAACAGTTTTGCCTCGCCCTATTTCCTCGACGCGTGGTCGCTGTCGGACCTGACTTTCAACTTCACCGAAAAGGCGCTGATCGCGCTGGCCATGGCACTGCTGATCATCTCCGGCGAAATCGACCTGTCGGTCGCCGCTATCATCGCACTCGCCTCGACGATGATGGGCATGGCGGTGCAGGCCGGCGCCGGCACGCCTGTCCTGGTGGCAATCGGCATCGTCGTCGGGCTCGGCTGCGGCGCCTTCAACGGGCTGCTCGTCACCAGGCTGGGGCTGCCGTCGATCGTCGTCACCATCGGCACGATGAGCCTGTTTCGCGGCGTTGCCTTCATCATCCTCGGCGACCAGGCCTACAAGGGCTATCCCGCGAGCTTCGCCTTCTTCGGCCAAGGTTATGTCTGGTGGGTGGTGTCGTTCGAACTGACGCTTTTCCTGGTCGCGGCCGTCGTCTACTGGTTCCTTCTGCACCGGACGAGCTTCGGCCGCCGGGTCTTTGCCATCGGCAACAACCCGGTTGCGGCGCAGTTTTCCGGCGTGCGTGTCGGCCGCATCAAGTTCATCCTGTTTTGCCTGACCGGCCTGATGGCGGGCATCGCCTCGGTGCTGATTACGTCACGGCTCGGCTCGACCCGGCCGTCGATCGCGCAGGGCTACGAACTCGAAGTCATCACCATGGTGGTGCTCGGCGGCGTCAGCATTCTCGGCGGCGCCGGCAGCATTCTGGGCGTCGTGCTGGCGGCCTTCATCATGGGGCTGGTGACCTTCGGTCTTGGCCTGCTCAACGTGCCGGGGATCGTCATGTCGATCTTCATCGGCCTGCTGCTGATCATCGTCATCGCGCTGCCGATCCTGTGGCAGCGCGTGCGGCGGGAGCGCTTTGCCTGATGCCCGAAAAATATGCGTTCAAGATGAAGCTCAATCCCGGCATGAAGGCCGAATACAAGAGGCGCCACGACGACATCTGGCCGTCACTCGTCGCGTTGCTAAAACAGGCTGGTATCTCCGATTACTCGATCCATCTCGACGAGGAGACCAACACCTTGTTCGGCGTGCTGTGGCGCCGTGACGACCATGGCATGGACGAATTGCCTAAGCATCCGGCGATGCAGCGCTGGTGGGCCGAGATGGCAGACATCATGGAAACCAAGCCGAACAACGAGCCGGTGGCGGTGCCGCTGGAAACAATGTTCCATATGGAATGACCCGCCACGTCGCCGTCATCGATATCGGCAAGACCAACGCCAAGGTGGCGCTGGTCGATCTCGCCGCAGCAAGCGAAGTGGCGCTGCGCAGGATGGTCAACGAGCCGGTTCGGCAACGCCCGTATCCGCACCACGACGTCGAGCGGTTATGGGCGTTCATCCTCGGCAGCCTGGCCGAGATCGATCGCGAGCAGCGCATCGACGCGATATCGATCACCACCCATGGCGCAACGGCGGTGCTGGCCGACGCATCAGGCGAACTGGCGCTGCCGGTGCTCGATTACGAGTTCGACGGTCCGGATGCCTTCGCCAAGGACTACGACGCGATCCGCCCGCCTTTCACCGAGACCGGCACGCCGCGCCTGCCGGCCGGCCTCAATCTCGGCGCGCAGTTGTTCTGGCAGCAGAAGCGCTTTCCAGCGGATTTCGCCAGGGCCGCCGCGATGCTGATGTATCCGCAATACTGGGCCTTGCGCCTGACCGGCGTCGCCGCCAGCGAGGTGACTTCGCTCGGCTGCCACACCGATCTGTGGAACCCGTGGAAAGCGGATTTTTCCTCACTGGTCGACCGGCTGGAATGGCGCCGGCTAATGGCGCCGGTGCGGCAGGCCAAGGACCGCTTGGGCCCGATCCTGCCCGCTCTGGCGCGGCAAACCGGCCTCGATCCGCAAACGCCGGTGTATTGCGGCCTGCACGATTCCAACGCCTCGCTGCTGCCGCATCTCCTGTCCGACAAGCCGCCTTTCTCCGTCGTCTCGACCGGCACCTGGGTGGTGTCGATGGCGGTTGGCGGCAGCAAGGTCACGCTCGATCCGGCGCGCGACACGCTGGTCAATGTCAACGCGTTCGGCGATGCCGTGCCCTCGGCGCGCTTCATGGGTGGCCGCGAGTTCTCCGTGCTGACGGAAGGCCAATCGGAAGACTGGACCGAAGACGATGTCGCCGCGGTGCTCGCGCGCAAGACGTCCCTATTGCCTTCGATCCAACGGGGTTCGGGGCCGTTTCCGCACTGCGCCGCGGCATGGCTTAACGCGGACGGCATCAACAATGGCCAGCGCTTTGTCGCCATCTCGTTCTACCTGGCGCTGATGACCGCGACCTGCCTCGATCTGATCGGCGGCGGGGGGTCAACCATCGTCGAAGGACCCTTCGCCCGCAACCGGCTGTTCACCCGCATGCTGGCTGCGGCGACGGCGCGCGCCGTCATTGCCTCCGCGGCTGCGACAGGCACCAGCATCGGCGCCGCCTTGCTGGCGTCGGACCAGGGGACACCGCAAGGCAGAGGCGAAAGGACCGAACCGTCGGCCGATCCACTCTGGACAAGTTACGTGCGCTCCTGGCGTTCGGCAGTCGACGAACGAGCCTGACCGCCGAGCTCATGGCGCCCTGCGGTCAGGCCGTTGCTAGCCCGCGTAGAGCAATCCTTGTGGATCGATCTCCGGCTTGCGGCCGGCGACCACGTCGGCAAGGAATTTTCCCGAACCGCAGGCCATGGTCCAGCCGAGATGGCCGTGGCCGGTATCGAGATATAGATTGTCATACCGCGCCCGGCCGATGACCGGCACGGAGTTCGGCATCATCGGGCGAAGTCCAGCCCAGAGCTCGGCCTTGCTCTCGTCGAAGGCGCCGGGAAAAAGCTCTTTGCCGGTTTTGAACATGGCAGCAAAGTCGCTCGGCCGGTGGGTGCGGTCGAAGCCGGTGAATTCGGCGGTGGAAGTGAGCCGCAGCCGGTTGCCGAGCCTGGAATAGGCGATCAGCTGGTCCTCGTCGGCGCCGCCCATGGTCGGCCCCTTGCCCTCATCCTCCAGCGGGATGGTCGCGGTATAGCCCTTCACCGGATAGACCGGCAGGTCGATGCCGTAGCGGCGGCCGAGCAGACCGCTCTCCGGCCCCATCGAGATGACCACCGCATCGCCAGCCACCGGACCGGCCGAGCTCATCACCGCGCGCACCCGGTCGCCGTCGATGTCGAGGCCTTCGACCGTCGTGCCGTAGAGGAATTGGACGCCGAGTTTTTCGGCGGCATAGGCAGCGAGGCGCTGCGTGAATTGACTGGAATCGCCGGTCTGGTCGATCGGCGAATAGACGCCGCCGGCAATTTTGTCCTTGGCTCCGGCAAGGCCGGGCTCGAGCTCGACCAGCCGGTCGCGGCCGACGATCTCGATCGGCAGGCCATGTTCGGCGAGATAGCGGTAATTGTCGGTGCCGGTATCAAAGCTCTGCTGCGAGCGGAAGAAATACAGAATGCCTTTCTTGCGCTCGTCGTAGTGAACGCCGGTGTCAGCGGAGATGGCGTTGATGCAGTCGCGTGAATAAAGCGCCAGGCGCAGCTTGATCTCGGTGTTGGCGCGCATGCGCTTATGCGTGCACTGGCGCAGGAAGCGCAGGCTCCAGGCGACAAAATACGGATCGAAGCGCAGCCGCACCTTGATGCCGAGATCGTGGTTGTAGAGGGCTCGCAGGAACGTTTTAAGCGCGGCGGGCGAAGCCCAGGCGGTGGCATCGCCGGGAGATACCAGGCCGGCATTCGACTGGCTGGTGCCGCGCGCCGCCGCCGGATGGCGCTCGATCACCGTGACTTCATGGCCGTCGCTGGCCAGACAATAGGCCGCCGCCGTGCCAACGACGCCGGCTCCAAGCACCGATATTTTCATGCCGCCCCCAAGTCGAACGCAGCCGAACGCCTGCACGCTCAGCCGTGAGGCCCTTCAATAGCGCCTCTGCCTCCTGCCGACGAGCCCTTACGGAGAGCCCGCGCTTAGCCCAGAGCCGAATTCTTGCTGGTCAGGATGCGCTCCCAGGCAAGCGCATCGGAGACGATCTGGTCGAGGTTGTCACGCTGCGGGGTCCAGCCGAGTTCGCCGCGGGCCAGCTCCGAATTGGCGACAACCGCGGCGGCGTCACCGGGGCGGCGCTCGCCCATCCGCACCTCGAAATCATGGCCGAAGACGCGGCGTACGCTGTCGATGACCTCGAGCACCGAATAGCCGTGGCTGTAGCCGCAATTGGCGACCAGGCTCGATCCGCCGGCACGCAGCCGCTGCAGGGCCAGCCGATGCGCCGCCGCCAGGTCGCTGACATGGATATAGTCGCGCATGCAGGTGCCGTCCGGCGTCGGATAGTCGGTGCCGAACACCTGCATGAAGGGGCGCTTGCCGAGCGCCGTCTCGCAGGCGACCTTGATCAGATGCGTGGCGCCGGGCGTCGACTGGCCGGTGCGGCCCTTCGGGTCGGCGCCGGCGACGTTGAAATAGCGCAGCGCCGTATAGCGCAGCCCATAGGCAATAGCCGCGTCGCGGAGCATCCATTCGCTCATCAGCTTGGACAGGCCGTAGGGCGATTCCGGCGCAAGCCTGGCGTCCTCGCGCACCGGCTCCAGGCCGGCGCCGCCATAGACGGCGGCGGTCGAGGAAAAGATGAAATTGGGCACGCCTTCGCGCACCGCGGTCTCGATCAGGGTGCGTGTCTTGCAGGTGTTATTCTCGTAATAGGCAAGCGGGTCGGCCACCGATTCGGGCACGACAATCGAGCCGGCGAAATGGATGATCGCGTCGACCTTGTTGTCGCGGATGATCGAGGCGACCAATTCCTTGTCGGCGACATCGCCGACGACGAGCTTTGCTTCCGGAGCCACCGCCCATTCAAAGCCGGTCGAAAGCCGGTCGAGGACGACGACGCTGTCGCCCGTGTCCAGCAACTCCCAGACCATATGGCTGCCGATATAGCCGGCACCGCCTGTCACCAAAACCGTCATCCGCATCCTCGCTATTCATGATTTATCGGAACTGTCTCAATCGTCGCCGTACTGGAAAACCTGCCGCCAGGCCATTACAATCTGCGGTACCCAGTCTCATCGGCGGGTGGCATTGTCCTGAAACAAGATTGATCCACATCAAGGGAATAGGCCACGTTCCGTGGTCGTTAGGAACAGGCCTGGGGCGTGGCATTTTGACCAAAACGGTGCGGTGGACGGCGAATAGGCCAATGACTATGATCCCGCGCAAAATTGGGAAGGCGACATGAATTACCAGCGGTTCTTCGAGGAAGCGATCGACCAGCTCCATGCAGAGCGTCGCTATCGCGTCTTCGCCGACCTTGAGCGTATCGTGGGAAAATTCCCGCGCGCCATCTGGCGTGCCAATGGCCGCGCCGAGGAAATCACCGTCTGGTGCTCCAACGATTATCTCGGCATGGGCCAGCATCCCGACGTCATCGCCGCGTTCCAGAAGGCGGCAGGCAAAATGGGATCGGGGGCCGGCGGCACCCGCAACATTTCGGGCACCAGCAACCCGCTGGTCGAGCTCGAACTGGAGCTTGCCGACCTGCACGACAAGGAAGCGGCACTGGTTTTCACCTCCGGCTTCGTTTCAAACGAAGCGTCGATCTCGACCATTGCAAAGCTGCTTCCCAATTGCCTGATCATCTCGGACGAGCTTAACCACGCTTCGATGATCGAGGGTGTGCGGCGCTCGGGCGCCGAGAAGAAGATCTTCCGCCATAACGACGTCGCGCATCTCGAAAGCCTGCTGCAGGCGGCCGGCCGCGAGCGTGCCAAGCTGATCGTCTTCGAGAGCGTCTATTCGATGGATGGCGACATCGCGCCGATCAAGCAGATCGTCGACCTCGCCGAGCGTTACAATGCGATGACTTATATAGACGAGGTCCATGCCGTCGGCATGTACGGGCCGCGCGGCGGCGGCATCACCGAGCGCGAAGGGCTGGCCGACCGCATCGACATCATCGAGGGCACACTGGCCAAGGCGTTCGGCACGCTTGGCGGCTACATCACCGGCACCAGCGCCGTGATCGACGCCGTGCGCTCCTATGCGCCGGGCTTCATCTTCACCACGGCGCTGCCGCCGGCGATCGCTGCCGCGGCAACCACCTCGATCCGCCATCTCAAGCGCTCGGAGGCCGAGCGCGACGCGCAGCTGCGTCAGGCGACGCGGACCAAGGAAGTGCTTGCCGCGGCCGGCCTGCCGGTAATGGAGTCACCTACCCACATCGTGCCGCTGCTGGTCGGCGATCCCGAGCTCTGCAAGATGGCCAGCGACCGCCTGCTCGGCGTGCACGGCATCTATATCCAGCCGATCAATTACCCGACAGTGCCGCGCGGCACCGAACGGCTGCGCATCACGCCGACACCGTTCCATTCTGACGCGCTGATTGCCTCCTTACAGGACGCGCTAGTCGAGACATGGGATGCGTTGGGGATTCCCTACGGTTCGGCCGGCCGGCCTTCAGTGGCCAAGAGCGACCGCGTCATTCCGTTGCTGGTGCCGAAGTCGGGCGGGTAACCTCCGCCGCTACGGGCACCATTGCGGAAGCCGCCTATCGGTGCCGCCTCATTTTTCAGTGCTGCGATGCCTGGCGCGAAGCTCAACACACCTCACACAGTCTTCATCCATTTCGCCAGCCGGTGCGCGGCTTCTTCGAGCTGGTCGAGGCGGCGGTGGAAGCATAGCCTGAGGAAAGCTTCGCCGCCGGGGCCGAAGGCGGTGCCGGGGGCCAGGCCGACATTGGCGCGGTCGACCATGTCGAAAGCGGCAGCGCGGGAATCGGTGATGCCGTCGACGGCGAAGAACAGATAGAACGCGCCCTGCGGCACGGTGAACCGCGCCCTGCCGGTTTCGGCGAGAATGCCGCAGACGAGGTCGCGCGCCGCCCTCGCCCGCTCCACCTGTTCGACGATGAAGGCATCGCCCTCGTCGAGGGCGACGACGGCGCCGCGCTGCATGAACTGCGCAACGCCGGAAGTCGAATACTGGACCAGGTTCTCGAACACCTGCTGCAAGGCGGGATGGATCTTGATCCAGCCGATGCGCCAGCCGGTCATCGCCCAGTTCTTGGAAAAGGAATTGACGAACAGGATGCGGTCCTCATCGGCCATGATGTCGATGAACGACGCCGCGCGGCCATGGCCGTAGTGGAACAGCGAATAGATCTCGTCGGCAATGATCCACAGGCCCCTTTCGCGGGCGAGATCGAGGATTGCCTGCAGCGTCTCCTTGTCGGCGGTCCAGCCGGTCGGGTTGGACGGCGTGTTGACGAACAGCGCCTTGGTCCGTGGCGTGATCGCCGCTGCGATCTTGTCGACATCGCAGGACCAGCCATTGCCGGACTGATCAAGGGTGACTGCAACCGGAACGGCGCCGGCCACGCCGGCGGCGGCGGCGAAATTCGGCCATGCCGGCGACAGGTAGACAAGTTCGTCGCCCTTGCCGGCCACCGCGTCGATGGCCATCTGGATGGCATGCATGCCGGAGCCGGTGACGATGAATTCTTCGTTGGCGAAAGTCTTGCCGAAATGCCTGGTGTAGTAGCGGGCGAGCGCCTGCCTGAGTTCGGGAATGCCCCGCTGCCAGGTGTAGAAGGTCTCGCCGGCGGCCAGCGCCTTGGCGGCGGCATCGGTGATGAAGGCAGGCGTCGGCAGGTCGCCCTCGCCGGCCCAAAGCGGGATCATACCGTCGCGGCCGCGGCCACGATTCATGACGGCGACAATGCCGCTTTCGGGCGCCGCCCGCGCTTCGGCGCGCAGAGTATCGATCAGGGTCATGGATGGGTCCGTTTTCGTTTGCTCGACTGCTAGCGTGTTTCAGGGCGGACGAAAACAGAAAACCCCGGCCGCAAGCGACCGGGGTTTTGGTCCAGAAAGTTGCCGCAGGCGCTACTTTCTGGCGAGGAGATCGCGAATTTCGGTGAGCAGCGCGACGTCGGCTGGTGGCGGAGCGGCCGGGGTAGCCGGTTTCTCGCGCTCCAGCCGCTGGCGCAGATTGTTCACCGCCTTGACCATCAGGAAGATAATGAAGGCGAGGATAAGGAAGTTCAACGCCACGGTGATGAAGCTGCCATAGGCGAAGACCGCGCCCTGTTTCTTGGCATCCGCCAGCGATGTGGCGTTAACGGCCGAGGACAAGGGCAGAAAGTAGTTGTTGAAGTCTAATCCGCCCAAAATCGCCCCGATGACCGGCATGATGATGTCGTCGACCAGCGAGGTGACGATCTTGCCGAAGGCAGCGCCGATGATGACGGCGACGGCCAGGTCCACCACATTGCCCCTGGAAATGAATTCCTGAAACTCTTTCAGCATTCGACCCTCCTTTTCCTGACCGGCCGTGCTGCCGTCCACGCCCTCGGCATCGACCGGCAGGCAGAATAGCAAAAACCTGCGGTTGCGACAGGAGCAAAGACGTGTTTCCCCGGCCTGGATTGCGCGAAGCCGCGGCCATAATGCGCCGAAAGCCGCGATGGACTCGGTGGCCAAGCTGTGATTGCGTCTGCAAGGCCGGATGAAAAAGCCGGCGCAGGGAGGAAGTTCGAGGCGTGCAGGGCTGGTTCATCGTCATCATCGCGATCGCCTATGTGACGTTGCTGTTTGCTATCGCCAGCCTGGGCGACCGGCGCTCGACTTCATCCGGGCCTGGCCGCGCCCGGCCCTTTATCTATGCGCTCAGCCTCGCCATCTACTGCACCTCCTGGACCTTCTTCGGCTCGGTCGGGCTCTCCTCCGAGCGCGGCCTCGAATTCCTCGGCATCTATATCGGACCGGTTCTGGTGTTCGTGTTCGGCTTTCCGCTGCTGCAGCGCATCGTCAGGCTGGCAAAGACCGAGAAGATCACCTCGATCGCCGACTTTCTCGGCGCCCGCTACGGCAAGAGCTTCGCTGTCGCGGCGATCGCCACGCTGATCGCAACCATAGGCGCGGTGCCTTACATGGCGCTGCAATTGAAGGCGATCTCCGGCTCGGTCAGCCTGATGGTCGAGCACTATACCGGCTCGCCGCCGTCGTTCGATCCGTTCGTCAGCGACATCTCGCTTGTCGTTGCCATGCTGCTGGCGCTGTTTGCCGTGCTGTTCGGCACGCGCCATGCCGACGCCACCGAACACCAGGACGGTCTGGTGCTGGCGGTGGCGGTCGAGACCGTGGTCAAGCTCGCCGCCTTCCTGGCGATAGGCCTGATGGTCACGTTTCTGATCTTCGGCGGGCCAGGCGATATGTTCGACCGGCTCGCCGAAAACACGCAGGTGCGCCAGGCGATGGGCTACAACACCTCGCTCGCGACCTGGCTGGTACTGACATGCCTGAGCGGCTTTGCCATCCTCATGCTGCCGCGCCAGTTCTACGTCACCATCGTCGAGAACCGCAGCGAGGCTGAGCTGCGCACGGCGACATGGGTGTTTCCGCTCTATCTCGTGGCAATCAATCTGTTCGTGCTGCCGATCGCGCTGGCCGGCCTGGAACTGGTCGGCCCCAGGACCAGCAGCGACCTCTATGTGCTGTCACTGCCGCTGTTCAGCGGCCACGACGTTCTGGCCATGGCCGCCTTTATCGGCGGCCTGTCGGCGGCGACGGCAATGGTGATCGTCGAAAGCGTCGCGCTGTCGATCATGATCTCCAACGACCTGATCATTCCGCTGTTCGTGCGCCGGCTGCTGCGGACCACGACCTCAGAGAGCGAGGACTGGTCGACGCTCATCCTCAATGTGCGGCGGGCGGCGATCTTCATCATGCTGTTCATCGCCTTCCTCTACTACCGCGAGAGCACAAACAGCGCGCGGCTATCCTCGATCGGCCTGATGTCGTTCGCCGCGATCGCGCAGTTCGCGCCGGCAATGATCGGCGGCCTGGTCTGGCGCGGCGCCAACGGAAGGGGTGCGGCACTCGGCATGGTGGCCGGCATCGTCGTCTGGAGCTACACGCTACTGCTTCCCTCGCTCGCCGCGCCCGAGACCGGCATCCTCGTCCACGGCCTGTTCGGCTTCGATGCATTGCGGCCGCAAGCCCTGTTCGGCACCGTCGCCGAGCCGCTGAACCATGGCGTGCTGTGGAGCCTGTCGATCAACACGTTGTTTTTTGTGTTCGGCTCACTGTCGCGCGCGTCGGTGCCGCTGGAACGCATCCAGGCGTCGATCTTCGTGCCGCGCGAGGCGGGGCCGCTGCCGAGCCTGCGCCGCTTCCGCACCACGATCACCGTCAACGACCTCAAGGACACGATCGCGCGCTATCTCGGTGTCGAACGCACCGAGCGCTCCTTCCAGTCATTCGAGAAGAGCAGCGGCACTTCACTGCACGGCAACGAACAGGCCAGCATGGATGTCATCCGCTTCTCCGAGCAGCTTCTGGCCAGTGCCGTCGGCTCCTCCTCGGCGCGGCTGATCCTGTCGCTGCTGCTGCGCCGCAACGACCGCGAATCCAAGGACGCCTTCCGCCTGCTCGACGACGCCACCGAGGCGCTACAGCACAATCGCGACCTGCTGCAGATCGCACTCGACCAGATGGAACAGGGCATCACCGTCTTCGACCGCGATTTGCGGTTGATCTGCTGGAACCGCCAGTACCGGGCGCTGTTCGACCTGCCCGACGAGATGGGCCAGGTCGGCGTCTCGCTCGATCGTATCCTGCGCCACCTTGCCGAGCGCGGCGATATACCGCCAGACCAGCGCGTCACCATGCTGAACCGCCTGACCAGCTTCGTCAGCCCATGGCAGATGGAGCTGAAGACCAGCGGGCGTATCCTGGAATTGCGCTCCAATCCGATGCCGGACGGCGGCATCGTCGCCACCTATGCCGACATCTCAGGGCGCGTCGAGCAGGATCTGGCGCTGAAGCGCGCCAATGAATCGCTGGAACAGCGCGTGAAGAGCCGCACCGCCGAGCTCACCCGCGTCAACGAGGAGCTGGCGCAGGCGCAGATGCTGGCCGAAGAGGCCAATCTCGGCAAGACGCGCTTCCTCGCTGCCGCCGGCCACGACATCCTGCAGCCGCTGAACGCCGCCCGCCTCTATTGCTCGTCGCTGATCGAGAAGACCGGCAAGGGGCCTGCCGGCAAGGCGGCGATGAATATCGAATCGTCACTGGAATCGGTCGAGACCATCCTCGGCGCGGTGCTCGACATTTCGCGCCTCGATGCCGGTGCGATGAAGCCGGACGATACGAGCTTCGGCCTCGACGGGCTGCTGCGCCAGATCGGCAACGACTTCCGGCCGCTTGCCGCCGAAAAGAAGCTCGAACTCTCGATCATGCCGTCGTCGCTCAGCGTCATGACGGATCGAAATCTGCTGCGCCGGCTGATCCAGAACCTGGTCTCCAACGCCATCAAATATACGCGCCATGGCCGCATCCTGGTCGGCGTGCGGCGGCGCGGCGAACTGGCCGAGATCCAGGTTATCGACACCGGCATCGGCATTGCCGGCGACAAGCTCAACACCGTGTTCCGCGAATTCACCCGGCTCGACGAGGGCATGCGCGAGGCGGAAGGCCTCGGCCTGGGGCTCTCCATCGTCGACCGCATCGCCCGCGTCCTGCGCCTTGAAATCCGGATCTTCTCCAATCCCGGCAAGGGCACGCGCTTTTCCGTGCTGCTGCCGGTGGCGGCCGTGCAGGCACCGCGACGCGAGGCCGAGGTGAAGGCACCTGCCCATGCCGCGGCCTCGCTTGCCGGGCTGCGTGTGCTCTGCATCGACAATGACGGCCGCATCCTCGATGGCATGCGGCTGCTGCTCGAGGGCTGGGGCTGCAGCGTCGACACGCTTTCCGGCGCGGAGGATCTCGACAGGTCCGCCATGCATCGGCCGGACATCGTGCTTGCCGACTATCATCTCGACGACAAGACCGGCCTCGAATTGATCGCCCAGTTGCGTGCGATCCATGGCGAGGACCTGCCGGCCGTGCTGGTCACCGCCGACCGCTCCAGCGAGGTTCGCGCCGCCGCCGGCAGGCTCGACGTGCCTGTGATCAGCAAGCCGTTGAAACCGGCGATGCTGCGCTCGATGATGGCCAGGGTCAGGCCGCTGGCGCCGGCGGCCGAATAAGAATCAGCCGGCGGCCTGCACCGGGTCGCTGCCGATCTTGGACAAAAGGATGACCGCCTGGGTGCGGCTGTCGACGCCGAGCTTCTGCAGGATGGCCGAGACATGCGCCTTGATCGTCGCTTCGGAGACGCCGAGCTCATAGGCTATCTGCTTGTTGAGCAGTCCCTCCGCCAGCATGCCGAGCACGCGCGTCTGCTGTGGCGTCAGCGCCTGCAGCCGCTTGATCAGGTCGGAAATCTCGGGATCGCGCTCGACGCCGAGATCGACCCCGGCGGGTGCCGCGATATCACCTGCGAGCACCGACTGCACCGCATTGCGGATCTCTTCCATGCTGGCCGATTTGGAGATGAACCCCGAGGCGCCCAGGTCGAGCGCGCGCCGGATCGTCACCGGATCGTCATGCGCCGAGACCACCATCATCGGCACCGCCGGATGGATGCCGCGCAACGAGATCAGGCCGGAAAGGCCGCTTGCGCCCGGCATCGAGAGGTCGAGCAGGACCAGATCGACATCCTCATTGGCCAGGACCAGCGCCTTGGCGCTTTCGAAATCGCCGGCCTCGTGAATGGCGGCAACATCTCCGATGCCGGCGAGTGCCTCCCTCAATGCACCGCGAAAAAGCGGATGATCGTCGGCGATGACGAATGTGTAGCCCAACGGTGATATCCCTCCCCGAATCCCGTTGGCGATTTTCCGCCTTGCAGGATCTGAACGATCATAACGCTACGCCGCTGTTCGGCGTGGCCGGCTTGCTATTCCCGCCCTAGGTCTTTTTGCGAATTGCCTAGGTCTTTTGCGAATTGGGCTTGGCGCCGTCTTCGTCCTTGTCCATGTCCTTGACGATATCCATGAAGCTGCGCAGGAAGCGCTCCATGTAGCCCATCGTCTTGTTGAAATCCTCCTCGCTGGGCAAAGTCGATTCGAAACGCGCGGCAAGCGAATTTTCGAGCTTGGCGACGCGTTCGTCGAGCGCCTTCACCGAATTTTGCAGCCGGTCGACCTGATCCTGGAAGGCGGCACGTTCGTCGGCCGCTGTCTTGCAGACGAGCTGACCGGAACGCTCCTCGCAGAGCGACATGGTGCCGGTCTGCGTATCCATGCGCACATAGCCATTGGCCGATTTTTCCAGCCGGTAGCGATCGGCTTCCTCGGAAAAGGCCGAAGCTGCGACAAGCGAGACCAGTGCTGCGGGGATCAAGACGTGTTTCAGACGCATGTTTTCCTCCATGAGCCAGTCGGCGCAATCTATCACAGTTTGCGCCGGAATTGGGGAAGAACCTGAAATGGGGAAGAACGCGGGCCTGCCCTTCCCCGCGTCGTCGGTTCGGACTATAGCGCAACGATGTCCGAGATCATCTACAAGATAGTTCCCGAGGCGCTGTGGCGCGAGGCTGAACGAGAAGGCCGCTTCACCGGCGCGCCGATCGACGTCGCCGATGGCTTCATCCATTTTTCCACCGCCGGGCAGGTTCGGGAGACGGCAGCCAAGCATTTCGCCGGCCAGAGCGGGTTGCTGCTGGTCGCCGTCGACGGCGCGCACCTCGGCGATGCGCTGAAATATGAGGTCTCGCGCGGCGGCGCCTTGTTCCCGCATCTCTATGGCGGGCTCGGCCTCGATGCGGTCGTCTCGGTGCAGGCATTGCCGCTCGGTGCCGACGGCCGGCACGAATTCCCGGCGCTGGAGGCCGAATGAGCGCGTTCGACCGGATCGGCCAGAAACTGCTGTTCACGCTCGATCCGGAAACCGCGCATGGGCTGTCGATTGCCGCGCTGAGATGCGGCCTGCCGGTCGCCGGGCGCCCTTTGCGAGACGACAGGTTGAAGACACGCATCTGCGGGCTCGATTTTCCGAACCCGCTCGGCATGGCCGCGGGTTACGACAAGAATGCCGAAGTGCCGGACGCGCTGCTCGGCCTCGGCTTCGGCTTCGCCGAGGTCGGCACGATCACGCCGCTGCCGCAGACGGGCAATCCGAAGCCGCGCATCTTCCGGCTGCCTTCGGACGGGGCAGTGATCAACCGGCTGGGCTTCAACAATGAAGGCCACGCCGCCGCGGAAAAGCGTCTTGCTGCCCGCAAGGGCCGCGCCGGCGTCGTCGGCGTCAACATCGGCGCCAACAAGGACAGCGCCGACCGCGTCGGCGACTATGAGCGCGGCGTGATCAGGTTTGCGCGATACGCCGGCTATCTGACGATCAACATCTCCTCGCCAAACACGCCGGGCCTGCGCAACATGCAGGCGCGCGAACAGCTTGGTGAACTCCTGTCGCGGGTCATGGCCGCGCGTGCGGCGGCACCGGCAAAGCCGCCCGTCTTTCTCAAGATCGCGCCGGACCTGGTCGAGGCCGAACTGGAGGACATCGCCGCCGAGATCACCGACAAGCAAATGGACGGCGTCATCGTCTCCAACACCACGATCGCGCGAGCCGGCCTGCGCAGCGCGGGCCTTGCCGGCGAGACCGGCGGGCTTTCGGGAAAACCCTTGTTCGAGCGCTCGACCATCGTGCTGGCAAGGATGCGAAAACTACTTGGCCCGGATCCCGCCATCATCGGCGTCGGCGGCGTCGATTCCGCCGAGACGGCGCTGGAAAAGATCCGTGCTGGCGCCGATCTCGTCCAGCTCTATACCGGCATGATCTATGCCGGGCCTGCGCTGCCGGGGCGTATTCTTTCCGGCATGGTCCGTTTCATGGACAGTCAAGGGCTGAAGTCGCTGCGCGAGCTTCGCGACAGCCGCCTCGATCACTGGGCGACGAAACCGCTTTAGCGATCAGTTAAAGGCCGTGCGCACCCGCAGCCGCAATATAGTGAGCAGGCTGAAGCCGCGTACCAGCAGGAACACGTGCAGCGCCGCCCACAGGCCGTGATTGCCGAACGCCGGCGCCAGGATCAGCAACGCGGCGCTGAACGCCAGGAACGACACCAGCATCATGTTGCGCATGTCGCGCGACCATGTCGCGCCGATGAAAACACCGTCCATCTCGAAAGCCAGCACGCCGCTGAGTGCGGTGAATGCCGCCCATGGCAAGTAGATGTCGGCGACGGCGCGGACGTCTGTCGAGGTCGTGATCAGGGCGACCAGACCGGTGCCTTCCAGCAGGAGCACGAGCGTCGCCACGCCTGCCAGGCCGAGCCCCCAAAGCAGCGTCAGCCGCACCGCCTGGTCAAACGCCGTGGCGGCACGGGCGCCGATGGCGCGCCCGGCCAGCTGTTCGGCGGCGGTGGCGAAACCGTCGAGGAAATAGCCGGCAACCAGGAAGAGGTTCATCAGCACGGCGTTGGCGGCCAGCGTCAGCGTGCCGAATTGCGCGCCTTGGCGCGTGAACAGCGCGAAGGCGGCGAGCAGTGAGAAGGAGCGGATCATGATATCGCGATTGAGCGACATCATGCGCAGGAATGCCGGCAAATCGAGGACGCGATGGCGCGGCAGCCTGGGTGCGGCCCAGAAGCGCCGGCCGACGATGGCGAGACCAAGCAGCATGGCGACGAACTCGCCGGTGAGCGTCGCCCAGGCGACGCCGGCAACGCCCCAGCCAAGCTCCAGGGCGAGCAGGAAGCAGAGCGCGATATTGATGCCGTTCAGCACCAGCTGCAGCATCAGCCCGAGCCCGCCCTCGCCGCGCCCCAGCACATAACCAAGGATGGCGTAATTGATAAGCGAGAACGGTGCTGCGAGCATCCTGATGCGGATATAGACGTCCATCGCCGCGCCGACGCGCGGCTCGGCGCCGATGAACCATTGCCCGGCAGCCGAAACCAGGGGCGCAAGTGCGGCAAACACGATGCCGGCGACGACCGCGATCAGCACGGCGCGCCAGAACACCGCCTGCTCCTCCAGTGCATCGCCGCGCCCGAAGGCCTGGGCGACGAGGCCGGTGGTGCCGGAGCGCAGGAAGTTGAAGGTGGTGAAAACGACGTCGAAGATCAGGGCGCCGGCCGCCAGGCCGCCGAGAAGGGCGGCGTCGCCGAACTGTCCGACCACCGCCGTGTCGACAATTCCGAGCAACGGCGTCGTCAGATAGGCAAGCGTCATCGGCACGGCGATGGCGAGCACCGAACGGTTGGTGACGACGAAAGCCCTGGCTTCGGTGACGTGGGCTTCGGTGGGTAAAGCCTGCTCCAAACGTGTGTTGCTTCCTGTTGCGGCTTGATCGGCTAGCCGATGTGCCCCAGTTTGCGGACCTCGCGCAACCATCCATCCCGGCATGGTCAACCGAAACCCGCCTCTGGCGCACCGGCCGTCCCATGTCCTTGCAGATCGTTCATCATCCCGATTACGACGCCGGTTTCGCCGTCAACCACCGCTTCCCGATGAGCAAATATCCCCTGCTGATGGACGCCTTGCGGGCACGCGGCCTGGCGCGGCCCGAAGCGCTCAACACACCAGCGGTGGCGCGGCCATCATGGCTGAAGCTTGCCCACGCGGCAGACTATGTCGACCAGGTGCTTGCCTGCGACGTGCCGGTGAGGATCGAGCGCGAGATCGGCTTTCCCGTGGGACCGCGGGTTTCGCTGAGGGCGCAGCTCGCAACGGCCGGCACGGTGATGGCGGCGCGGCTGGCTTTGCTGAACGGAATCGCTTGCAACACGGCCGGCGGCAGTCATCACGCGCGGCGCGCGCAAGGCGCCGGCTTCTGCACCTTCAACGACGTGGCCGTTGCCGCGCTGGTGCTGCTCGCCGAAGGTGCCGCCCAAAACATCCTGGTCGTCGACCTCGACGTGCATCAGGGCGACGGCACGGCGGATATCCTGAACGACGAGCCGCGCGTGTTTACCTTCTCCATGCATGGCGACCGCAACTACCCCGCGCGCAAGATCGCCTCCAACCTCGACGTCGCCCTGCCCGACGGCACCGGCGATGCAGCCTATCTGGAGCGGCTGGGCGCCATCCTGCCGGAGCTGTCGGCGCGAAAGCGCTGGGATCTCGTCTTCTACAATGCCGGCGTCGATATCCATGCCGAGGACCGGCTCGGCAGGCTGGCGCTGTCGAATGACGGGCTGCGCGCCCGCGACGATATGGTGATCCGCCATTTCCGCACGCTAGGCGTCCCGGTGTGCGGCGTTATCGGCGGCGGCTATTCGACGGATGTCGCAGCACTTGCCGCACGCCACGCCATCCTGTTCGAGGTGGCTGCGGGCTACGCGTGAAAGGCTGTTTGTTTGAGCATGATCTTTTCCGAAAGCCGGTTCCCACTTTTTGGGATCATGCTCTACTTCCTGAAATTGGCGATCCTGAGCAGGATGAAGGCCGGCACGACGATCGCGGCACCGAGCAGGATGTAGCCGAGGAAGCGGTCGATGGCGTGGAAGCCCAAATTCCACAGGTCGATGAAGAATTTGCGGATGCCGTAGAGCACGTCCATCGGCGACCAGCCGAAGGCGTTCATGACCAGGCCGACGAGGAACGACACCACAAGCAGCTTCAAGATCACCCGGAGCGGCGTATCGCCGAGAAAGCGGTTCAGTGCGGACAAGGCCTGTCTCCACAGTCGGGTGCCGCGATTCGGGCACATGCCCAGAAATACGCAGTTGACCGCCCGGCATCAAGCCGAGCCCTCAAACCGGATTGCGCATCGGCGCCGGGCCATGATATCGGAGGAACCAGCGCGGGTATGATGTAATGGTAGCTTGTCAGCTTCCCAAGCTGAACGCGCGGGTTCGATTCCCGCTACCCGCTCCAGCTTTTGCCACACGGGTTGCGCCTGAGTTGGCGATGTTGAAAACTTGCGGCTTTACAGGCAGTTTTACAGCTCGGCTGGCCGTCCTTCATCTGTTTGGCCGATGTGCCAGTTCGTCGAATATCTCACATTGAGGGTCGGCGGGGCCTCGAATGACCCCAACCGGAATGTCTACCCTTGGCCCGCTGGCTTCTGCTGGCGGGCTTTTTTTGAGCATCACGCAGCAGTTGTGGCCGACGTGCATCGGCGCCGCTGCTGGTGGGCCTGTCTGGTCGTCTGGCCGGCCACGGGATGCGCCCCGCTACCCGCTCCAATCCTCAGCCCACCTCCCGCAAAATAAAATCGTGCAGCATCTTGGCCGCCGGCGACAGCGCGCGGTTCTTTACCGTGATCAGGCTGTAGGGCCTGACCTCGATGTCGAACTCGGTCTGGACGACGTCGATGGCGCCGTCGAGCCCTTCGGGGTTCTGAATGAACTTCGCGACCTGGATCGACACCGGCGCGATCGCGTCGGATTGCGCGACCATGACCAGAGTCAGTAACAGCGAGCTGGTGTTGAGGATGCGATCCGGCAGCGCGATGTTGCGGTTCAAAAAGTTGCTTTCCATGGCTTGGCGCAGCGGCGAGCCGCCCGACTGGAAAACCCAGTCATAGGCGGCGGTGTCTTCCAACCGCACTGCCTTGCCCTTGGTCAGCGGGTGGCCGCGGCGCACGATCAGGCAGGCCTTCTCGACGCCGATGACGCGGGCCTCGAACAGCCGCGGATTGAGGTCGTCGGGGATGCGGGCGATGATGAAATCGTGCCGAGAGGCGATCAGCTCGCGCGCCAGCACGTTCGAGGTCTCGACCTGCATGGTGATTTCGATGCGCGGATAGAGGCGCCGGATCTCGCGGATGGCCGGCACCGCCAGCTCGATTGCCGGCGCCGTGACGGCACCCAGGAACACCGAACCGCCCTTGCCCGCCTTGAGCTCGAAGATCTCGCGATCGACCTCGCGCATCTCGAGCAGGATCGACCGCGCGCGCCGTGCCAGCGCCTTGCCATAGGGCGTCAGCGTGATGCCGCGCGGCAGCCTTTCGCAGAGCTTGACGTCGAGCACCGCCTCCATCTCGGCGATCATGCGCGAAGCGGCCGGCTGCGAGATGTTCATGACCTGGGCCGCGGCGCTCACCCGGCCGTGCTCGTCGAGGGCTGCGATCATGCGCATGTGGCGCAGGCTCAAGCCGCTGCGCAGCAGGGTTCCGCCCTCTCCCGGGACCTCATCGTAACCAGCTGAGATTGCAGCAGGATTTCGCAGCGCTGCCATGATTTTCTTTGTTCCCACACCCCGCGCCCGACCAGTCATCCGGCAGCGTCGCCACTAGCTTTAGCCATATCAGTTTCGATATAGCAACCATCAAAGATCGCATTTGACAGTTATGGCAAAGCGACACACCCTTCGCGCGTCCTGAGACTTGACGATCGGTGACGGGGGAAAACTCGTGTCGATTGAAACCAGAGTTTCGGGGCCGATTGGGAGGATACCGGAGATCGATTGACGGCAGCAGCGCGTTTGGCGCTCCTGCACGATTGCGCGGCCCACGAAACCCAAGGGTACGCGTCCATCAACCAGGGAGAGTTAATGTGAAGATCATCAAGACACTGGCCGCCGTGGCGGCCCTTGGCATCGCGGCCATGACGCTGCCTGCGCAGGCAGGCGAAGGTCTGGTCGGCGTGCTGATGCCGACCAAGACCTCGCAGCGCTGGATCAATGACGGCGACGCCGTCAAGTCCCAGCTCGAGGCTCTCGGCTACACCGTCGACCTACAATACGCGCAGGACGACATTCCAAACCAGCTCAGCCAGCTGGAAAACGAAATCACCAAGGGCCCGAAGGCGCTGATCATCGCCTCGATCGACGGCACGACCTTGTCGGACGCACTGCAGAAGGCGGCTGACGCCGGCGTCGTCGTCGTCGCCTATGACCGCCTGATCAAGAAGACCGGGAATGTCGACTACTACACCACATTCGACAATTTCGGCGTCGGCGTCATTCAGGCCAAATCGCTGCTCAAGGGCCTCGGCTATCCCGAGAAGAAGGGTCCGTTCAACATCGAGCTGTTCGGCGGTTCGCCGGACGACAACAATGCCTTCTTCTTCTATAACGGCGCCATGTCGGTTCTCCAGCCGCTGATCGACGACAAGACCCTCGTCGTGAAGTCCGGCCAGATGGGCATGGACAAGGTCGGCACGCTGCGCTGGCTGGCGGCGACGGCCCAGGCCCGCATGGACAACCTGCTCTCCGCCAACTACTCGGACGGCAGCCGCGTCGATGGCGTGCTCTCGCCCTATGACGGCCTGTCGCGCGGCATCATCGCCTCCTTGCGCGCCGTCGGTTACGGCACTGCCGATCAGCCGTGGCCTGTTGTCACCGGCCAGGACGCCGAGACCGCTTCGGTCAAGGCGATCATCGCCGGCGAACAGTACTCGACCGTGTTCAAGGACACCCGCGAACTCGCCAAGTCGACGGTCGAGCTCGTCGACAAGGTGCTCTCGGGCGGCAAGCCGGAAGGCCTCGACACCAAGACCTACAACAACGACGTCAAGGTCGTTCCCTCGATCCTGCTGACGCCGCATGAGGTCGACAAGTCGAACTACCAGGCACTGGTGGTCGACTCCGGCTACATCAAGGCCGAAGAACTGAAGTAATCGCGGTTACAAAGCCTGGGGTCCTGCGCAGGCAGGGCCCCTTTTCGTTGGCGAGCCAGCCCGGTATTGTTTGCGGACCTCGCAGGAGTGGTATTCTCAATGGCATCGACGATTTTGGAGATGCGCGACATCACCAAGACGTTTCCCGGCGTCAAGGCGCTGTCGAACGTCAAGCTGATGGTCGAGGAAGGCGAGATCCATGCCGTGGTCGGCGAGAACGGCGCCGGCAAGTCGACGCTGATGAAGGTGCTGTCGGGCGTGTATCCGTCCGGCACCTATGACGGCCAGATCATTTATCGCGGCGATGAGTGCCATTTCAAAGGCATCCATGACAGCGAGCGCAAGGGCATCGTCATCATCCACCAGGAGCTTGCGCTGGTGCCGATGCTGTCGATCGCCGAAAACATCTTTCTCGGCAACGAGCAGGCCAGATACGGCGTCATCGACTGGAACGCCAGCGAGACGCGCACCAGCGCCCTGCTCAAGAAGGTCGGCCTCAAGGAAGACCCCAACACGCTGATCACCAATATCGGCGTCGGCAAGCAGCAGCTGGTCGAGATCGCCAAGGCGCTCAGCAAGGAAGTGAAGTTGCTCATTCTCGACGAGCCGACGGCGAGCCTGTCCGAAAAGGACAGCCAGGCGCTGCTCGATCTGCTGCTCGAATTCAAGCGGCAGGGCATCACTTCGATCCTGATCTCGCACAAGCTCAACGAGGTGAACCGGGTCGCCGACAAAGTCACCATCATCCGCGACGGGCGGACCATCGAGACGCTGGCCAAGAAGGACATCTCGGAGGACCGCATCATCACCTCGATGGTCGGCCGCTCGCTCGACGACCGCTATCCGCCGCGCGAGCCGAAGATCGGCGAGACCGTGCTTGAAGTGAAGAACTGGTCGGTCTACCACCCCATCCATGCCGAGCGGCAGGTCATCAAGGGCATCAACCTCAACGTTCGGAAGGGCGAGGTGGTCGGCATTGCCGGGCTCATGGGCGCCGGCCGGACCGAGTTTGCCATGAGCCTGTTCGGCCGGTCCTATGGCCGCCGCATCACCGGCGAGGTGTTCCTTAACGGCAAGCCGATCGATGTTTCCTCGGTGAGCAAGGCGGTGGAACACGGCATCGCCTATGTTACGGAGGACCGCAAGACCTACGGTCTCAACTTGATCGACCATATCAAGCACAACATCACGCTGGCCAACCTGCCCGGCGTGTCGCGCCATGGCGTGATCGACGATTTGCGCGAGCTTTCGGTCGCCAATGATTATCGCGGCAGGACCAATATCCGGGCCTCGAGCGTCTACCAGATGACCGGCAATCTTTCTGGCGGCAACCAGCAGAAGGTGGTGCTGTCGAAATGGCTGTTCGCCAATCCGGAAGTACTGATCCTCGACGAGCCGACGCGCGGCATCGATGTCGGCGCCAAGTATGAAATCTATACGATCATCGCGCGTCTCGCCTCCGAGGGTAAGGCGATCATCGTCATCTCGTCGGAAATGCCCGAACTGCTCGGCATCACCGATCGCATCTACGTCATGAATGAAGGGCGCATCGTGGGAGAAATGGCCGCGGCCGACGCAAGTCAGGAAAAGATCATGCGCGCCATCGTCCGCGGAGAAGGAAAAGCATCATGAGCACTGAAAGCGCTCCCGGGCCGCAGAGCGGCGTCGCCCAGGACCTACAACAGACACCTCGCATTGCCGTCTCGGCGCTGGTCACCAATCTGCGCGAATACGGCCTGATCCTGGCGCTGATAGCCATCATGGTGTTCTTCCAGTTCACGACGTCCGGAACGCTGTTCAAGCCGGTGAACCTGAGCAACCTGGTGCAGCAGAACAGCTTCATCATCGTGATGGCACTGGGCATGCTTTTGGTGATCGTCTCTGGCCATATCGATCTCAGCGTCGGCTCCGTCGCCGGCTTCATCGGCGCGCTGGCGGCGATGATGATGGTCATCTGGCCGCTCGGCCCTTTGAGCAATCCGCTGGTAGTGTCGATCATCTGCCTGATCGTGGGCGGCGCAATCGGCGCGGCACAAGGCTACTGGATTGCCTATCACCGAATACCGAGCTTCATCGTCACGCTGGCGGGCATGCTGATCTTCCGCGGCATCTGCCAGGCGCTGCTGGGTGGCGGGTCTTCCGTGGGGCCGCTTCCAGTCGGCTTCAAGGCGCTGAGTTCCGGCTTCATTCCGGACCTGATCGGCCCATTGACGCTGATACCACCGACCGTGAACGCCGCCGGCAAAACCATTGTCGGCAGCGGCCTGACGCTGCACCTGACGACTATCGTGATCGGCCTCGCCGCCGTGCTCGCCTATGCCTATTTCGGGCTCAGGGCGCGGCGCACCCGCGAGCGGCATGGCTACGAAGCCGAGCCTTTCTCGCTGTTCGTCGTCAAGACCCTGGTGATCAGCGGGCTGGCGCTGTTTCTGGTCTACCAATTCGCCACCTATAGGGGCCTGCCCATCGTTCTCATGGTGATGGGCGTGCTGATCGCGTTGTTCGTCTTCGTTACCAAACGCATGACGATCGGCCGCCGCATCTATGCGATGGGCGGCAATGCCAAGGCAGCGCAGCTATCGGGCATCAAGACCGAACGGCTGACGTTGATGGTGTTCATCAACATGGGCGTGCTGTCGGCACTCGGCGGCCTGATTATCGCGGCGCGCCTGGGGCAGGCGGTGCCGGCGGCGGGCCTCGGCAGCGAACTCGACGTCATCGCCGCGGTGTTCATTGGTGGCGCTTCGGCGATGGGCGGCGTCGGCCAGGTCATCGGCGCGGTGGTCGGCGGTTTCATCATGGGCGTCATGAACAACGGCATGTCGATCATGGGCGTCAATGTCGATTGGCAGCAGGTGGTCAAAGGCCTGGTGCTGCTCGGCGCCGTCGTCTTCGACGTCTACAACAAGAACAAGGCTTGAGAGGCAACCAGGAGGCATACGGGTCACATCGCGGCGCTGCCGGGCGGCGCGAAGAAGTCCCCCGAGGGACCTGACCCGCGAGCGCAATCCGGACGAAGAATTTCAACCGCGGCGTGGACAGGGTCCGAGCCGCGCCGGGCAGGGTTTGCCAAGAAGGCAGGCCGCAATTCAGAGAGGGTTACCATGCTGATCTCACAGATCCTCGACGACGCCGAGACGATCCGCGTCGTTGCCCGCAACGGCGGCAAGACCCGCGTCATCAACGGCGCTCGCAGCGTCTATTCGCTGGCGATGGAAGCCGCGCGCACCGGCACCGGGCTTGTCGCCCTGATCGAGCGCAAGGGCTTCGGCGAAACCGTCGATCTCGACGCAGCCTACAAGAAGGGACGGCTGCTGTCGCCGATCAACCATCCCGATCCGGCGCATCTCCATCTCACCGGCACCGGGCTGACGCATCTCGGCTCCGCCGCGACCCGCGATTCCATGCACAAGAAGCTCAGCGATGGCGGCGAGGAACAGCTGACCGATTCCATGAAGATGTTCCGCATGGGGCTGGAGGGCGGCAAGCCGGCGAAGGGCCAGATCGGCGTGCAGCCCGAATGGTTCTACAAGGGTAACGGTACCATGGCAGTGGCGCCCGGCGCGGCGCTCATGTCGCCCGCCTTCGCCCAGGATGCCGGCGAGGAGCCGGAAATCGCCGGAATCTATGTGATCGGCGACGACGGCGCCCCGTTCCGCGTCGGCTTCACGCTGTCGAACGAGTTTTCCGACCACGTCACCGAGCGCGTGAATTATCTCTTCCTCGCCCATTCGAAACTGCGCAACGCCTCGTTCGGGCCGGAGATCCTGATCGGCGATTTGCCATCCGATATCCGCGGCGCTTCACGCATCCTGCGCCACGGCAAGCTGCTTTGGGAAAAGCCGTTCCTGTCGGGCGAGGCGAACATGTCGCACACCATTGGCAATCTCGAGCATCACCACTTCAAATACTCGGCCTTCCGCCAGCCGGGCGACGTGCATGTGCACATGTTCGGCACGGCGACGCTGTCCTTCGCTGACGGCATCAGGACGGAGGCTGGCGACGTGTTCGAAATCGAGGCGCAGGATTTCGGCCTGCCGCTGCGCAACCCGCTCGAAATCGAGCAGCCGGTGAAGGTCGCGGTGAAGGCGCTTTGAGCCGGCATAGGCCGCAAGTAAGGGGAAGCTCAGCGCGCGGCGCGGAAATGCTTGGACAGTTTTAGGCCCTGCGCCTGATAGTTGGAGCCGAGATCGGTGCCGTAGAGTGCCTGCGGCCGTTTCAGCATGTGCTCGTAGACCAGCCGTCCAACGATCTGGCCGTGGTCGAGGATGAACGGCACTTCGTGGCTACGCACCTCGAGCACCGCCCGGCTGCCGGTGCCGCCCGACGCCGAATGGCCAAAACCCGGGTCGAAGAAACCGGCATAATGGACGCGGAACTCGCCGACCAGCGGGTCGAAAGGCGTCATTTCGGCGGCGTAGAGCGGCGGCACATGCACCGCCTCGCGCGACACCAGAATATAGAATTCGTCCGGATCGAGCACCAGCTCGCCGGCACC
Source organism: Mesorhizobium sp. M1423 (assembly GCF_040317575.1). Lineage (NCBI taxonomy): Bacteria > Pseudomonadati > Pseudomonadota > Alphaproteobacteria > Hyphomicrobiales > Phyllobacteriaceae > Mesorhizobium > Mesorhizobium sp. M1423. The sequence continues at coordinate 26,806 of NZ_JAMYKU010000021.1, read as the reverse complement.
GCTCTTGTAGAGCGGCTCCCAGAAATCGACGACATCCTGCGCGGCGCGCTTGTCGACGTCGACCAGGCCGGTGTGGTGCTTGCCGCGGTAGCCGACCAGCCCGTCCTTGTCGCCGTCGAGGTCGATCGACAGCGCGATGCCGCCGCCTGAGATGTTGGGTGGCTCGGTGGCGACCAGCATCTCGGCGCGATGCAGGTCGTGCAGTTCGCTTTCCGACAAGAGCGCATTGCCGGTGCGGAACCTGATCTGCGACAGCCGCGAGCCGGTGCGCACGACGATCGGGAAGGTGCGCGGGCTGACCTCCAGATAGAGCGGGCCTTCATAGCCGGCGGCCATCTTGTCGAACTCGTGGCCGCGGTCGGTCATTACCCGAGTGAAGATGTCGAGCCGCCCCGTCGAGCTCTTCGGGTTGGCCGAAGCCGAAATATGCGCGGGCAGCGCCAGGCTTTCCAGCAGTGGCACGATGTAGACGCAGCCGGTTTCGAGCACGGCACCTTCGGCGAGGTTGATCTCGTGCAGCTTCAGCCGGTCGAGCTTGTCGACAACTCTGTGGTCCGGGCCGGGCAAGAAGGAAGCACGCACGCGCCAGGCCTTGTCACCGAGCCTGAGGTCAAGGCTGGCCGGCTGGATCTGGTCGGCATCGAGCGCGCGCGGCGATTTCAGCGCGCCCGTCTGGAACAGCGCGGAAATATCCCGATCGGGAAGAATGCCTGTCTGCCGCAAGGGTCTGGCTCCGTTCGAACACCGGGCGAGGTCTTGTTTCGTCGCAGGTCCTTGCCACAAACCGTGGACGCCTTTGGCACCTGCTTGGTACAACCGTCTTAATCATGCCGGCAATTGACGCAAGCGTGGTGCGGGTCTAAAGCTCGTTATCCCGTGGTGATTTGGCCGGTCGGCTTGCAGCCACGTTAAATAAGTCGCTAAAGGACCGTCGGGCCGCAAGGCCATATGGACCGGTTGCGACTTTCGCGACCGGTTTTTTGTTGTTTGGACCATTTTTGGTGTTTGGATAGAATGATGACCAAGAAGCGCGACTGGAAGCCTCAGACCGCACTCGTGCATGCCGGGACGCTGCGTTCCGGCTTCGGCGAGACCTCTGAGGCGATGTATCTCACCCAAGGCTATGTCTACGAGACGGCGCAAGCAGCGGAAGCGCGCTTCAAGGGTGAGGAGCCGGGCTTCATCTATTCGCGCTATGCCAATCCGACGGTCGACATGTTCGAAAAGCGTATGTGCGCGCTGGAAGGCGCCGAGGACGCGCGCGCCACGGCGTCCGGCATGGCGGCGGTGACGGCAGCATTGCTGTGCAGCGCCAAGGCGGGCGACCATATCGTGGCGGCGCGCGCATTGTTCGGCTCCTGCCGCTGGGTGGTCGAGACGCTGGCGCCGAAATACGGCATCGAGGCAACGCTGGTCGATGGCACTGACATCGCCAATTGGGAACAGGCGGTCAAGCCGAACACCAAACTGTTCTTCCTGGAAAGCCCGACCAACCCAACGCTGGAGGTGGTCGACATCGCCGCCGTCGCGGCACTTGCCAACTCGATCGGCGCCAGGCTGATCGTCGACAATGTCTTCGCCACGCCCTTGCAGCAGAAACCCTTGCAGCTCGGCGCCCATATCGTCGTCTATTCGGCCACCAAGCATATTGACGGCCAAGGGCGCTGCCTTGGAGGCGTTATCTTGTCGGACAAAAAATGGATCGACGAGAACCTGCATGACTATTTCCGCCACACCGGCCCCAGCCTCTCGCCCTTCAATGCCTGGACCCTGCTGAAAGGCCTGGAGACGCTGCCGCTGCGCGTACGCCAGCAGACGGAAAGTGCCGGCCGCATCGCGGATTTCCTCGCCGAGCGCCCGCAAATCGCCCGCGTCATCTATCCCGGCCGTGCCGACCACCCGCAAGCGGCCGTGGTCAAGAAACAGATGTCAGGCGGCTCAACGCTGATCTGCCTGGATGTGAAGGGCGGCAAGCAGGCGGCCTTTGCTTTCCAGAACGCGCTCGACATCGTGCTGATTTCCAACAATCTCGGCGACGCCAAGAGCCTGATCACTCATCCGGCGACGACCACGCACAAGAACTTGACCGATGAGGCCCGCGCCGAGCTCGGTATCGGGCCGGGCACGCTCAGGCTTTCCGTCGGCCTGGAAGATACCGACGATCTGCTCGAAGACATCGAGCAAGCGCTGAGAGCCGCCGGATAGGGCTGACCGAACAGAGGTGAGCGGGGACGCGCCGGTCAGGCGCCGGACGGGGTCTCTTCCAGCTCCGCGACGGCCTTGGTCTGGATGGTCATAACGTTGCCGCGCCAGTCGACGGCGCCGCTCAGCCAGCCGCGCGCCCATATCGCCGGCAGCATGCAGTCGCGAACCATCATCGCCAGGATGGTGCGCAGCGACAGGTGCCATCCTTTGACCCAGGCCAGGGCACATTCCGGCAGGTAGGCCGCGACCAGCACGGCGATGGCGGTTGCCGGCAGGCTGACGCCGGCGTCAGCCGCCGCGATCAGCGCAAGCACCAGCGGCGGCGCCGCTCCGATCAGGATCTCGGGGGCGAAGAACAGCGCGAAGGTGACGCGGCGCAGCCGCGCCCAACGCGCCTGCCGAGACCAGATCTCGCCAAGCGTGCGCCGGCCGAGCGGCTGTTCGAAGGGCGAAGCGACAAGATTGACGCGCAGTCCGAGCCGGTTGACCAGCTTGGTCGCGGCGGCGTCCTCGGCAATCTCGGCGGCCAGTGCGCGGATGCCGCCATTGGCGTCAAGCATCGGCTTGTTCCACAACATGCTCTTGCCCTGGGCGAAGCCAAGGCCGAGCGCCTCTCCAGCGTACTGCCAGCGTGCCTGCAGCGTGTTGAGAAAGGCGCATTCGACCTCCCCCCAAAACCCTTCAGGCCGCGAGCCGATCGGCGTCGAGCAGACGAGGCCGGTGTCGGGCCGCCATGCCGCCATCAGCTGCTGGACATAATCGCTCGGCATAAGCACGTTGGAATCGGCAAGGATGACCCAGCGATAAAGCGCCGCTTCCCAACCCTTCACGCAATTGTTGAGTTTCGGATTGCCGCTGATGCGGTCGTCGCCGACGAGCAGCCGGGCGCGTATAGCCGGAAAACGCGCCATTGCAGCGGTGATCGACTTGACCACGGGGTCGTCGGCATGGGCGACGCAGAAGATGAGTTCGTAGCGCGGCCAGTCGAGTGAGAAGGCGCGCTCCAGCGTCTCCTCGGTAAACGGCTCGACGCCGCGCGCCGGGACGACGATCGATACCGGTAGCACGGTGGCGGCGGGCGATGCGATCCTGGCTGCTCGCTTCAGCTTCAGCGAAGCTAACAGGATGCTGGCGAGATTTGAAAGAAGGAGAGCTATGGAAAAGAGGGCGGCTGCGAATGTCGGTTCCATCGAGATCTGGTCACTCCAGAAATGCCGGCCGCCTGACGGCCGTTTTCAACAATTCGACAGAACACCGAGTCGCCCGGCACAAGCCTGCACACCATCATTGTCATGTGTCACTTAAATGACATTGTTTTTCGGCACCTGCGCTTGAGTCGGGCAAGGAGATGACGCGCATCGTTGATCAAACTGCGCTGAGCGTCGAAAGTTCCATCTACATTGCTTTGGAGCAGTTTATGTACAGCGCCGTCACCCGCAACATCGAAGTGCAGGTCAGGCCGTTCTATCTGGAGGATCACTCCGACCCGCCGCAAAACCGCTATGTCTGGGGCTACCAGGTGACCATCGACAATCAGTCGGACGAGTTCGTGCAGCTTCTGTCGCGCTACTGGCACATTACCGACGGCACCGGCAAGGTCGAGGAAGTGCGCGGCCCCGGGGTCGTCGGCGAGCAACCGGGACTCAACCCCGGCGACAGCTATCAGTATACGTCTGGATGCCCGCTCTCGACCCCGTCCGGCATCATGGTCGGGCACTACACAATGCGCAACAAGCGGGGCGAGACCTTCGACGTCGCCATCCCCGCCTTCTCACTCGATTTGCCAGGCACGCGGCGCACCGTCAATTGACGTTCACTTTGATTCCTCTTCCCGCCTTGCGGGGCGAGGAACCCAAGTTCTGCGAAGGCAGCCGCACTGACGCTCGTTATTGAGCCGCTGCAAATTCCGCCGGGTCGAAGTCATATTGCTTCGAGCAGAATTCGCAGGCGACGTGAATGCTACCATCCTCGGTGCTGTCTCTGATCTCCTCGGCGGAAAAACCCTCGAGGATGCCGCGGATCTTCTCCCTCGAGCATGAGCACTGGTCGGCGACCGGCACGCCGCCGAAGACGCGGACACCATGCTCGTGGAACAGCCGGTAAAGCAGCCGCTCGGCGCCGATAGTCGGATCGATCAGCTCGGTCGGTTCAATGGTACCAAGCAGCGCCAGCAGTTCCTGCCAGGAATTGTCGGTCGGGTCGTGGATTTCCTCACGCGGATCGCCGTCGCCTCCGGGAAGGTCGGGTACGCGCATGCGTTCCGGCGACTGCGGCAGGAATTGTGCCAGCAGGCCACCGGCGCGCCATTGCTCGCGGGCACCGCCGACGCCGGGCGTCAGAAGCTTGGCCACCGAAAGCCGTAGGTCGGTCGGAATCTGCTCCGATTGGCGGAAATAGGTGCGTGCGGCTTCTTCCAGCGTGACGCCGTCGAGCTGGACGATGCCCTGGTAGCGTTGCGTGTGGGCGCCCTGGTCGATTGTCAGCGCCAGGACGCCGCTGCCGAGCAGCGTCTGCGGCGACGTCTCGCCGGCAGCCGTCAAAGCCTCCAGCCGGTCGGCATCGAAGCGGGCATAGGCGCGCAGCGCGTGCGGCGTGGAGAAATCCGCGACCAGCATATCGACCGGCCCGTCGGTGCGGGTCTGCAGAATGAACTTGCCCTCGAACTTCAACGAAGTTCCGAGCAGGACGGTCAGCACACAGGCTTCGGCCAGTAGTCGTGCCACCGGCTCGGGATACTCGTGGCGGCTGAGAATAGCGTCGAGCATCGGCCCGAGCTGGACGGTACGGCCGCGCACGTCGAGCGGGCCGACCTCAAACGGCACGACATGGTCGTCGCCGGCGTAGCCGAACTCGCCGAGCTTGGGTTGATGTTCAGCCAATTGACGAGTTTCCAACATGACAAAGCTCCGGGGCGCGGCGATGCCGCCCTCCGGGGCGCATGCGACGAGACGCGCTCGATTTGCGTGATGCGCCTGAGATAGGCACCACGAACTCCCGGATCAAGGCGGCCCGGATCAAGCGCCCAGGCACCAGGCCAAAACCGCCTTCTGGGCGTGGAGCCGGTTCTCGGCCTCGTCGAACACCACCGAATGCGGCCCATCGATGACCTCGTCGGTAACCTCCTCACCGCGATGCGCCGGCAGACAGTGCATGAACAGCGCGTCCGGCTTGGCTTTCGCCATCAGGGCCGCGTTGACCTGATAGGGCAAGAAGACATTGTGGCCGCGCGCACGGTGCTCCTGACCCATCGAGACCCAGCAGTCGGTGACGATGCAGTCGGCCTCGTGAACGGCCTCCTCGGGCGAACGAGTGAATTTCAGCTTGCCGCCATTGGCCTTCGACCAGTCGACATGCCTCTGAGCCGGTTCGCTGCCTTCGGGCACGGCGACGTTCAGCTTGAAGCGGAACCGCGCAGAGGCCTCCAGTAAAGAATGCAGGACATTATTGCCGTCGCCGGTCCAGGCGATCGTCTTGCCGGCCACCGGACCGCGGTGCTCTTCGAAGGTCATGATGTCGGCCATCAACTGGCAGGGATGGGTTTCGTCGGTCAGCCCGTTGATGACGGGCACCGTAGCGTTTTCCGTCAGTTCCAGCAGCCGGTCATGCGAGGTGGTGCGGATCATGATGGCATCGACATAGCGCGACAGCACCTTGGCCGTGTCTGCAATAGTCTCGGAACGGCCAAGTTGCATCTCGGTGCCAGTCAGCATGATCGTCTCGCCACCCAACTGCCGCATGCCGACGTCGAATGACACGCGCGTGCGCGTCGAGGGCTTGTCGAAGATCATCGCCAGCACCTTGCCTTCGAGCGGCTTGGTGCGTTCGCCGGCCTTGAGCCTCGCCTTTCGCACAGCTGCGTCGTCGAGCATGAAGCGCAGATCGCCTTCGGAAACGGCGGAAAGATCGGTGAAGTGGCGAAGGGACATCAGGAATTCCAGGATTACTTCGCGGCGGCAGCGACGATGGCATCCGCCAGGCTCTTGGCGCCGGCACGAATGCGCTCGAGCCCCTCGTGGATCTCGGCATCGGTGACGGTGAGAGGCGGCAGCAGACGGATAACGTTGTCGCCGGCCGGAACCGTCAAGAGATGCTGGTCGCGCAGTGCCACCGTAACCTTGGTGTTGGGCATCGCGCATTTAAGGCCGAGCATCAGGCCGGTGCCCCTGATGCTTTCGATAACGTCCGGAAATTCGTCGGCGACACCGGCCAGCCCCTGTTTCAAGAGCAGCGCCTTGCGCCGGACGTCATCGAGAAAGCCGTCTTCCAGCACCACGTCGAGCACGGCGTTGCCGACCGCCATGGCCAGCGGATTGCCGCCGAAGGTGGTGCCGTGCACGCCGGCGGTCATGCCGGCCGCTGCCTCGTCGGTGGCGAGGCAGGCGCCCATCGGGAAGCCGCCGCCGATGCCCTTGGCCACCGCCATGAGGTCGGGTGTGACACCCGCCCACTCATGCGCGAACAGCTTTCCGGTGCGGCCGACGCCGCATTGGACCTCGTCGAAAATCAAGAGCAGTCCGTGCTGATCGCAGAGCTGCCTGAGCCGCTTCAGCGATTGCGACGGCACTTGCCTGATGCCGCCCTCACCTTGCACCGGCTCGATCAGGATCGCCGCGGTTTCAGGCGTGATCGCCTTTTCGGCGGCGTCGATGTCGTCGAAGCCGACTTGGTCGAAGCCGTCGACCTTGGGGCCGAAACCTTCCAGATATTTGTACTGGCCGCCGGCGGCGATGGTCGCCAGGGTGCGGCCATGGAAGGCGCCTTCGAAGCTGATGGTGCGGAAGCGCTCGGGATGGCCCTTGACGAAGTGATAGCGCCGCGCCGTCTTGATGGCGCATTCAAGCGCCTCTGCGCCGGAATTGGTGAAGAACACCTTGTCGGCGAAGCTGGCGTCGGCCAGCCGCTCGCCGAGCCGGCTCTGTCCCGGAATCTCGTACAGATTGGAGACGTGCCAGAGCTTGGCGGCCTGTTCAGTGAGGGCCGCGACCAGATGCGGATGGCTGTAGCCCAATGAATTCACGGCGATGCCGCCTGCGAAATCGAGATATCGCTCGCCCTTGTCGGTGACCAGCCAGGTGCCTTCACCGTGGTCGAAAGCCAGGGGTGCGCGAACAAAGGTCTCGAAAAGCGCCGAACCGCTCATTATATGCGTCTCCGGAACCGGAAAATCAAAAAGCCGCCAAAGCGGCGGCCCTTGTGGCTTATCGTGTTTTTCGGCCGTGAAGTCAACGAAAAGGTCGCGCAAGGACGTGCGGCAAGCCCCCCAGCACAATGCCGGCTCATAAGCGACCGGGCAAGTTGGGGAAAACCGAAAAAACCGATTCGTGTTGGCCTTGGGACTCTTGTCACCGAGTCAGCGCATAAGGTAATTGTAGTAGAGAAATAACTAGATTTCGTGCGGCGGACCTAATCACCCGATATATGTGGTGTCTGCCCGGCAGAAGCCGGGTCGGGAATGGATTCCGATTGCCGCACTTTTCAGCAGGAGCGCGGTCTCATGAACTGGACTGACGAGCGAGTCGAACTTCTCAGAAAATTGTGGTCGGAGGGTCTCAGCGCCAGCCAGATCGCCGCACAGCTTGGTGGGGTCAGCCGCAATGCGGTCATCGGCAAAGTGCACCGGCTGAAACTGTCCGGCCGCGGACGCACAACCGCATCACCGGCACGCCAGAAGAAGACGGTACAGGGATCGACGATCCAGAAATCGGTGTCGCGGGCAGCAAGCGCCACGCGCCATGCCACCACGTCGATGTCGATCGGTGCGACCGCGCTCAAGGCGCAGTTCGATGCCGAACCGGTGTCGCGCCACTATATCCGCCCGGTCGAAAACGTCGTCGTGCCGATCTCCCGGCATCTGCAACTCGTCGAGCTGAACGAGCGCACCTGCAAATGGCCGAATGGCGATCCGCTTTCCGAAGACTTCCATTTCTGCGGCAACGACGCCGCCGAAACCGGGCCCTACTGCAAGTACCACGCCCGCGTGGCGTTCCAGCCGGCTTCGGAGCGGCGGCGGAGCAGGTGAATGGTGAATGGTGAATGGTGAATGGTGAATGGTGAATGGATATCCGGGCCGAAGCCCGACATGTGAACTGATTTTAACTATTCACCATTTACTATTCACTATTCACAACCACCCGTTCTTGCGAAACCGCCAGTAGAGAACCGTGCAGATCAGGGCGATTGCCGCCAGTACGGCCGGGTAGCCATATTCCATCCTCAGTTCCGGCATGTCGCTGAAATTCATGCCGTAGATGCCGGCGAATGCTGTCGGCACGGCCAAGATGGCGGCCCATGAGGCAAGCTTCTTGGAGATCGCCGTCTCCTGGCTCTGACCGACCAGAAGGCTCGCCTCGAAGGCGAAGGCGAGAACCTCACGCAGGCTGTCGATCTTTTCCTGGACAGTGCGGATGTGGTCGGTGACGTCGCGAAACAGCGGGTGCATGGCTGTATGAATTTGCGGCAGATCGGCGCTGGTCAGCCGCCGGCAGACCTCCACCAGCGGCAGGGCCGCATTACGCAGGCGCAAGAGATCGCGGCGCAGCATGTAAAGCCGCTCGATGTCGGAGCCGGTCATCGGTTTCAGCAGAACCTTGTCCTCGATCGCCTCGACCTCGTTTTCGATCTGCTCGAGCACCGGCATGTAGTTGTCGACGATGAAATCGAGAATGGCGTAGAGGACGAAATCCTCGCCCTTGGCGAGGGAATGCGGACAGCTTTCCCAATGCTGGCGAACGGCGGCGTAGGAGGTCGACGGGCCATGCCTGACGCTGACGATGTAGCCGGCGCCGACGAACAGATGCGTCTCGCCGAAGGTGACACGGCTGTCGATCAACTGCGCCGTGCGGGCAACGATGAACAGGGCATCGCCATATTGCTCGATCTTCGGCCGTTGGTGCGGATGCTCGGCGTCCTCAATCGCCAGCTCATGCAGATGGAATTGCGCCTGGACGCGAAGCAACAAATTGCGGTCGGGCTCCAGCAGTCCGATCCAGACGACATGGCCCGGCTTCCCAGCCCATTCGCCGGCTTCCTCGATGGGTATGTCGGCGATGCGCCGCCCAGCTGTATAGACGCTGCAAGCGATTATGCCCGACATCGGCGGCGCAGGAGCAAACTCGCGGACATATTCCATCGCAGCCTCCTGAAGGCAGGCCTTCATCGCGGAACTGAGAAGTCGGCGCGTCAAAGCTTAGCGCAATTTTCTCTCAGGTGGCGAATCCGAAATTCGCATCAGTGTCGAGCAGCAGGGGAGCTGCTTTTCTGATTTGAGAGCCACTCCACCAAGCCGCGAATCCAGCGCGGCCACCACGCTTGGTTTCGAGAACTCACTTCGCAGGCAGCGTTGCGGGAAGAATGATCTTGTCCGTCTTGTCGCCCTTCGGGCGATCGGCCGGCATCTGATCGCCGGTGACGATATAGTAGATCGTCTCGGCGATGTTGGTGGCGTGGTCGCCGATGCGCTCGATGTTCTTGGCGCAAAACAGGAGATGCGTGCAGGGCGTGATGTTGCGTGGGTCTTCCATCATGTAGGTCAGCAACTCGCGAAACAGCGAGGTGTACATGGCATCGATCTGGTCGTCGCGATCGCGCACGAAACCGATTTTCTCTACCGAGCGCGACGCATAGACGTCGAGCACTTCCTTGAGCTGGGTCAGTGCCAGATTGGCCAAAGCCTCGAGGCCGCGGAACAGGCTGTTCGGCTGGCGCCCGTCGGCGACGGCAACCACCCGCTTGGCGATGTTCTTGCCGAGGTCGCCTACCCGTTCGAGGTCCGCCGAGATGCGGATCGCTCCGACGATCTCGCGCAAATCCGTCGCCATCGGCTGGCGCTTGGCGATGATGATGATCGCCTTGTCGTCGATCTCGCGCTGCCCCTCATCCAGAACCAGGTCGTCTCGAATGACTTTCTGGGCAAGCCCAGGATCCGCATTGACCAGCGCCGCTACTGCCTGCTCGACCATGCGCTCGGCATGCCCGCCCATCGCCGCGATGCGCTTCGACAGATATTTCAGCTCCTCGTCATAGGCGCTGACGATGTGCACGGACTGCATGGACGAATGCCTTCCCGGGATATCCTTGTTGAGTCGTTCGCTCGAATCCCCGCTGATACGCTAGCCGGATGACAGAAAAAAGAAACGACCCATCATGTGTTACATAGTACCGTGTCAGCGAGCCGGCAAATGAACCGAGAACGCCGCACCCTTGCCGACCTCCGACCTGATGGAGAGCCTGGCGTTGTGGCGCGTCAGGATATGCTTGACGATGGACAGGCCAAGGCCGGTGCCCTTCTGGGTCCGGCTGTTCTCGACATCGACACGGTAGAAGCGCTCGGTGATGCGCGGGATGTGTTCTTCGGGGATGCCGGGGCCGAAATCCCTGATGGTGACGTCGATGCCCGGCTCGGGATCGCTGTCGCCGCGCGTGATCGACACCACGACGCGTCCACCGGACTGACCGTATTTGCAGGCGTTTTCTAGCAGGTTTTCAAAAACCTGGAAAAGCTCGTCGCGATCGCCGGGCACGTCGAGCGGCCCTTGCGCGAAATCCCGCTCGATGACGACGCCGTTTTCCTTGGCCAGCGGCCCAAGCGAATCGATGACGCTGTCGATGGCCTGGCGCAGATCGACCTCGGTTCCCGGCTTGAGATAGGGCTTCATCTCCAGGCGTGACAGCGACAGAAGGTCGTCGATGAGGCGCGCCATGCGGCTGGTCTGGTTCTGCATGATCTGCAGGAACTGCTCGCGTGCCGCAGGGTCGTTGCGGGCCGGCCCGCGCAGCGTCTCGATGAAGCCGGCGATCGAGGCGAGAGGGGTGCGCAGCTCATGGCTGGCATTGGCAATGAAGTCGGCGCGCATCCTGTCGATCCGGCGCGCTTCGCTCTGGTCCTTGAACACCAGCACGTAGAGATCCGTGGCGTGGCCGACAGAAGACGCACTCACCCGATAGGCTCGTTCGACCGGCAGCTTTTCGATGTAGTCGACGCTGTCCGAGGCGACGTTGCCCGACAGGATGCTGTCGAGCAAGGCCTGCATTTCCGGCGCGCGGAATTTCAGCGACAGCGACATGCCGGGGGCAATCCCGCCGAAGGCGGCAAAGGCGGCGGCGTTGGCATGGACGATGGTGGCGGAGCGATCGAAAATGATCAGCGGATCGGCAACCGCCGCCGCGAGATATTCGCCGGAAAGCCGTTGCAGGCCGCTCGCCTCGATGGCTGCGGCGCTTTCGGTGGATTGACGCGCGACGCCGGCCGGCAGCATCGCCGCGGCAACCAGTACGGCGCCTGCCAGCAGCACCACATAGCCGGACATGCCGGCAAAACCATAGACCATCAGAACCGCGAGCAAGCCGGCCGCCAGTAGCCAGCGGGTGTTCCACAGCCGCATAGCAACGGCTTGCGCCTTGCTTTTCCGCTCTGTGCCGATGTCGGCCATTTGCGCTCCGTCGCCTGCGCTCCGTCGGCCGGCAGGTTCAAGAACTTCCTGCTGGACCGGCGCTAGAGCGCCGTGCGTCCAATTGGACGCACAAAGGACGCTCTACCACTTTTGATCTGCTGCATCGTTCTTTCCGAAAATCGATTCCGATTTTCGGGCCGATGCAGTAAGGCTCCCAATAGCATGAGTCCGGAAGCTGGAAAGGTTCGTCTCGATGAAAAACGCCAAGGAAGACCCCGCTGCACCCTCATCGGGACCACTGAAGATCGCAATCGACGGCAAGGAGCGGGAGTTCGACATCGAGGCCCCGACGCTTCCCGACTGGGTCGAGGACCGCAAGCTGACCGCCGGCGGCTATCCCTACGACAAGAAGATGAAGAGCGAGGGGTATGAGGAGAGGCTAGAGCAACTGCAGATCGAGCTGGTTAAGGCGCAGGCATGGCTGCAGTCGACAGGCAAGCGGGTGATCTCGCTGTTCGAGGGACGCGACGCCGCCGGCAAGGGCGGCACGATCTTCGTTTTGCGCCAGTATCTGAACCCTCGCACGGCGCGCAACGTGGCGCTGACCAAGCCAACACCCACCGAGCTTGGACAATGGTACTTCCAGCGCTACGTCGACCACTTCCCGACGTCGGGCGAATTCGTCACCTTCGACCGCTCCTGGTACAACCGCGCCGGCGTTGAACCGGTGATGGGATTCTGCACGCCCGAGCAGCACGAGCAGTTTCTGGACGAGGTTCCGCATTTCGAACGGATGATCCGCAACGAGGGCATCTATTTCTTCAAATTCTGGCTGGACATCGGCAGGGAAACGCAGCTCGAGCGATTTCACGATCGTCGCTGGAGCCCGCTGAAGAACTGGAAGTTTTCACCGATCGACATCGCCGGCATCACCAAATGGGACGACTACACCAAGGCGCGCGACCTGATGGTCGAACGCACGCACAAGGAGTTCGCGCCCTGGATCATTGTGCGGGCGAACGACAAACGGCGCGCGCGGCTGGCCGTCATGCAGCGCATTCTCCTGACGCTGCCCTATGACGGCCGCGACCTCGAGATCGTCGGCAAGGAGGACAAGAAGATCATCGGCGAAGGGCCGACTTTCCTCGAAAAATAAGCTCACCTCATCGATACGCGGCTCTCATGCCGCCAGCCGGGCAATCCGCTGCAGCCGCTTCAGCGTGGTGTCGTCCTGCAGCGCCTGCTGGAAAAGCGAGATCTCCTGGTCAATGCGGTCGCAGAGCGCGCCGGTGTCGCCCCTAAGCAGGTCGCGCGTCTGCAACAGCGCCGCGACAGGCTTCTTGGCGAGCTGCCTGGCTCTGGCCAACGTGGCTTCCTCGACGCTGCCGTCCGTCACGATCTCGCCGACAAGGCCGAGTGCCCTGGCATCTTCGGCGGCAAGCGTGTCGCCCAGGCAGAAGAAGCGGAACGCACCGGCATAGCCGAGCTTCTGCGGCGCCAGGATGCTGGTCGCCGCGTCCGGCACCAAGCCGAAATCGACGAACGGCACCCGGAACGTGCTCTTGCTCGAGGCAATCACCATGTCGCAGTGGAACAGGATGGTGCAGCCGACGCCGACGGCGTCGCCGTCGACACAGGCAAGGACCGGTTTCGGGAACGTCGCCAACGTGCGGAACATGTCGGTTACGGCGGCGATCAATCGTTGATGCTTGGTGGCGTCGAGGAATTCGGAAAAATCGCCGCCGAGGCAGAAGCAGCCGGCGAGGCCGCGCAGCGCCACGACGCGCACATCATCGTCGATTGCGGCTTCGTGGAATATCTTGGCCAGGCTTTCATAGGCTCGCCCGTCCAGCACCGGACGGCCGTCATCCGACGACACCGTGACAATCAGTGTATGATTCCGAAACTCTGTTTGCGGGTGGATGTTCATGGCTGTCTCCAATTCTCACGAGGCCTGCCTCATTCCGAGCCTGTCGGGATATCCCCTGGCCAGCACCGGCGCGAAATGACTGCGACGCGAACGCACCACCCCAAGCGTATGCTCGTTGAAGGTGAGCAGTGTGGCGACGACCTGCTGGTCGCCATAGGTGCGCTGGTAGCCAAGCGGCGTGGCCAGGAAATGCAGCTGCAGCGCGCGAAGCACCCACATGGGCTCGAACTCGATGATCACCTGGTTGATGTTCCGCTTCAGCCCCCACTCGACGAAGCCGGCGATCAGCTCGGTGCCGACCGTCGAGACGCCGCGCTTGCCGTCACGAAAGCCCGGCGCCACCGCATAGCGGGTCAGTTCCCAGACGTTCGGGCCCGACGGTGGCGTCCCTTCATATAGGTCCGCCAGCACCTCGGTCAGAAGATGCGCCCGGGTGGTCGGCAACATCCGCTGGTAACCGGCGAGCTCGCCATTGCGGATGACGAGCTGATGCACCGCCTCGTCGTGGTCGAACTGATCGATCTCGAGGCCATCGGGGCGCTGCAGATCGGTCCATCCCATCTCCTCGACGAAAATTTTGTAGCGCAACCGATGAACGGCCTCCCAAAGGTCGGGACGTTCCATAAGTTCCTGTGTGGTAAGGGAAAAAAGCATTTGCCGTCTCCTAGGTTCAATAGGAAGATACGGCCGGGCTGTCCCGAGAAAATTACGCGATCACGTAGGCAAGAATTTCTAGGCCGGCACGGCCGAGCTAGCTAATATAGCCGCGCCTTATCGCTTCCGCGACCGCCTGCACCCGATTGACGGCACCGAGTTTGCTTTTGGCGTTAAGAAGGTGTTTCTCTGACGTGTGTTCCGAAATGCCGAGAATCTGTGAAATCTCCCATTCGGACTTACCGACGGCGGCCCATTGCATGCATTCGCGCTCACGCGGCGTCAATTCGACGTGGTCGATGGTTTTGCCCGCCATGGTGTGGAGCTGCATGGCGCGGCCAATCGCATAAGTCGAGACCAGCGACACCAACCCGAAGTCGGCGCCCGACAATTCAACAGCCTCGCCGCCTAGCGACACCATGACGATCTGGCCATCGAGTGTGATCAGCGGGAAGGCCAACCCGTCGCGAAGCTTGAATTCGCCGGCGTCGCCCATCACCTCGCCGCCGCTCTTGCCGATGCGGATGCCCTGAGACGCTTCCCGCCACTGGAACGGCGCTTGAAGCTGCTTCATGTGACTGACGACGGGGTCGTGATCGACGTAGTTGCGCGCGACGTAGCGCTCAAGCCATTCAGCCGGCCAGTCGCAAAGCAGCACATGGTCCTTTTGCTGGTTTCTCGGGGTGCCAGGTTGCGGAACCGTCCCGGCCATCAGCGCCGTCAGGCCGAACTCACTGGTTACCCCCAACAGCTTTTCGCAGACCGCCGCCGCGGTGCCGGCGTGCTGCAACTGATCTATCAATTCCAGGGTGCGATCGAAATGACCCATCGCAACATCTACCCCATGTTGCCTTCCGCTCTTGAGACCAATGGCAGTGATCAATCCGCACCACGCCATCAACCCCGGACTGCAAAGCTGCTTCTTTGTGCGCCCTACTGCTCCCTCTTCAGCCGGCATCACGCAGTCACTTGCAAACTCACTAAACAATATCCCTAAATTGCCATGATGAAACCAAAAAGCGTTGTGCCTCTGTTATTTTCGTACGAAAAGCCGAGGCAAGACTGGACGGAGTCGTCGCGTGGCGTTTCGGTGCATATCCATTTCATTGATCTCGATGCTGATCGGAGTGCAATCGCTTGCGGGTGCTGCGCGCGCCGCGGAGCCGCAGGTGCCGGTGTTTTGGGACGCCAAGGTGCGGCTGCCAAAGCCGGACCTTTCGACGCTGCCGCGGCTGCGATTCCTGACCACCACCGATTTCCCGCCCTTCAACTTTCTCGATGGGGCAGGCCGGCTGTCCGGCTTCCACGTCGATCTGGCGCGCGCCATCTGCGCCGAGCTCGGCATTGCCGAAAAATGCCAGATCCAGGCGCTGCCCTGGGCCGAGCTCGAAGGCGCGCTGCAGAAAGGCGAAGGCGAAGCGATCATTGCCGGCATCGCCGCCACGCCGGAGTCGCGGTCGAAATACGCGTTTTCACGCTCCTACCTGCAGTTTCCGGCACGCTTCATCATGCTGAAGACACAGGCGCTGACCGAACCAATATTCGACAGGCTGCGCAGCAAACGTGTCGGCGTGATCGCCGGCTCCGCGCATGAACGGATGCTGCGCGACTATTTCGGCGACGTCCAAATCGTCCCCTTCGCAAAGCCGGAGGAGCTTTATGGCGAGCTGAAAGCCGGCAAGATCGATGCCGCCTTCGGCGACGGCATGCGTTTCGCCTTCTGGCTCGGCGGTTCGGATGCGGCGGGCTGCTGCCGCTTTGCCGGCGGCCCCTATCTGGCGCCCGAATATCTCGGCTCGGGCATGGCGATCGCCACCAGGGCCAACGACCCGGCACTGGCCGCCGCATTCGACTACGCGCTGCAGGAAATTTCGGTGAAAGGCACGTTCGCCGAGTTCTATCTGCGCTATTTTCCGGTCAGCTTTTTCTGAGCTTAGACTGCCGGCTCAGGTCAGCGTGCGAAGGCGCGCCTTGGCGGCTCGCGCGATGGCGGCGACCGTCAGCGCATCAAGGTCGAGTTCCCGGCGGACGAGCTGCAGCACGCGCACCTCCTCCAGTCGCATTTCGAGATCGACGGCCGCGACCTCGAAGGCAGCGGCATAGGCGGTGTCACGCAGGCGGTCGGGCAGCGCCTCGGCGACGCGCGCCAGGACGCCCTCCAGCCCGTCCTTTTCTTGCAGCATTTTCTGGCAGGCCTGGGCGACCTCGACCAGCCGCTCCTGATTGAAATCCTCAAACACCGGCCAGGATCGAACGACGTCGCCGATCCGCGCCAGTTCGACATCGGTCATGTCGCGGTCTGACGCCGAGGTGATGACCATCAGGTAGATCATGGCTTCGTGTGGCGACAATGGCATTTACAACTCCTTGAGACGGGTCCCGAAGTTAGGAACGAGGGACCGGCGCCGCAAGGAAAAAGAGCCGCGATCGTTGACGCTCCGGTCAGGCCCTGAAGCCTGATCCATACCGACTAAATGGGACGGGGCTCATATCTTCTTGCCTGATCACGGTCCTGCCCGGAAACCGGGTTCCACTTTTCGGGATCATAGTCTAGAGCATGCGGCTGCCGGCACGGATGCCGGCAAAGCTGCAGGAAATAGCATCATGGCCGGACAACAGCCGATCGATCTCAGCCCGGAAGTCCTCACCGCCGCCGCCGAAAGCAAGGCGTGGCCGTTCGAGGAAGCGAAAAAGATCGTCGCCCGCTACGCGAGCAGCGGCTACCCGGAAACGGTGCTGTTCGAGACCGGCTACGGCCCGTCGGGGCTGCCGCATATCGGCACTTTCGGCGAGGTGGCGCGCACATCTATGGTGCGCCACGCCTTCCGAGTGCTGACCGAAGACAAGGTCAAGACGCGGCTGCTGTGCTTCTCCGATGACATGGACGGATTGCGCAAGGTGCCGGACAATGTGCCTAACAAGGACATGCTGCGCGCGTATCTCGGCAAGCCGCTGACCAGGATACCGGACCCTTTCTCCAATGAGTATCCGTCCTTCGGCGCCGCCAATAACGCACGGTTGCGCGCCTTCCTCGACCGTTTCGGCTTCGATTACGAATTCGCTTCCTCGACCGACTATTATACTTCCGGCCGCTTCGACGCGACGCTGCTCAAGATGCTCGAGCGCTTCGATAAGGTGATGGCAATTATGCTGCCGTCGCTGCGTGAAGAGCGGGCGCAGAGCTATTCGCCCTTCCTGCCGATCCATCCCAAGACCGGCATCGTCATGCAAGTCGCGATCGATGAGCGCAAGCTCGACGCCGGCACCATCGTGTGGCGCGACCCGGACACCGGCGAGCGCTTCGAGACGCCGGTGACCGGCGGTCATGCCAAGCTGCAATGGAAGCCAGACTGGGCGATGCGCTGGGCAGCACTCGGCGTCGATTACGAGATGTCCGGCAAGGATCTGATCGATTCCGTCAAGCTCGCCGGGCAGATTTGCCGTGCGCTCGATGCTCCAGCGCCGGAGGGCTTCAATTATGAGCTGTTCCTCGACGAGCACGGCCAGAAGATCTCGAAGTCGAAGGGCAATGGGCTAACCATCGACGAGTGGCTGACTTATGCGCCGACCGAGAGCCTTAGCCTTTATATGTTCCAGCGCCCGCGAACCGCGAAGAAGCTTTATTTCGACGTCATCCCGAAGGCGGTAGACGAATATTACACGTTCCTCTCTGCTTATCAGAAGCAGGATTGGAAAGAACGGCTGGGCAATCCGGTCTGGCACATGCATGACGGCAATCCGCCTATCATCGACCTGCCGGTGTCGTTCGCGCTGCTGCTCAACCTGGTCAGCGCCTCGAATGCGCAGAACAGGGACGTGCTGTGGGGCTTCATTTCGCGCCACGCACCGGGTGTGACGCCGGCAACTCACCCCGAACTCGACCGGCTGACCGAATATGCGATCCGCTATTTCGACGATTTCGTGAAGCCGGCTAAGGTGTACCGTGCCGCCGACGCGGTCGAGCGCGAGGCGCTGACCAAACTTTCGGAAGCGCTCGCCGCGCTGCCCGCTGACGCCGCCGGCGAGGCGATCCAGAACGCCGCCCTCAATGTCGCGCGCAAGATCGAGCGCTACCAGGATCGTTCCAAGCAGAGCCCTGAGGGTGGACCCGGCGTCTCCGTCGCCTTCTTCCAGATGATTTATCAGGTGCTGATAGGTCAGGAACGCGGGCCGCGCTTCGGTTCCTTCGCCGCACTCTACGGCATTGCCGAAACGCGTGAGCTCATTCGACGGGCGCTTGCTGGTCAGCTGGCGGCTTGAGGACGCCGTCCTGCTCCTCCAGGATCGAGCCCGGCGCCACAGGCGCGGATCGCGACGCAGCCGGGAGCGGCGGCAGGCCTGAGACGCTCGGCGCCGGCCCGAAGACGCCCTTTTTCGCTGCACGCGCCTTCTCGCCGGCTTCTATGTAAGCGCCGCCCTTGGCGGCGCGCGCCCAGCCGTTTTCGACCAACCATTGGCCCATATCCTGATTGCCGATCCGGCACTCGGCGGCGATCAGGTCACGGCCGCCTTCGGGCGGCACGGCACAGACCACCGCACGACCGCGCAGAAAAGCGCGGAAGGCAGTTCGCGCCCGGATGCCGCAACTCCAAGACTTGCCGCCGTCGGTGCAAGTCTCGTCCTGCTTGACGATGTCGATGCCGGAAACCGCAATCGAATAGCCCTTTGCCTCGATGACCCCGGCGGCCGGCGCGACCGGCTGGAACAGTTTCGTGCCTTTCCAGTCGTCAGGCATTTTCGTTTTTGGCGGCCTGGGCAGTCCGGCCAATGCCAGATCGCTCAACGGTGCGCGCGGCTCAATCCGTTCAAGCTCGTCGGAACCGAGCTGCGGCGGCACCACGATTTCCGGATCGATTGCCCTTGAATGCGTAGCCTGCTTGGCCGCCTCTGGTTTCGAGATGGCCGACGTAGCCGGCGCGGCGGGCTGGGGTTCAGCGCTGACCTGAATTTGCTCGCCAGGGCCGCCGCTTTGGTTCTGGACGGCGCGGCCGCCAGCGACAATTGCCGTGGCCATCGCCGGAATCGCCAGAACGGCCAAGGCAAGGTGAGGCAGACGCACCGGCCCCGCGCCTACTGGCTTGCCCAGACAATCCGCGCCACCCATTCGACATCACGCATGAGGATGTCGCGGTCCGGATGATCGGGATTGAGGGAGACCAGCGCGATCGACTTCGGTGTCTGGCGGTCGAGCACCTTGGCCATCACCTCGCCGGCATTGGTCTTGACGACGACGCGATCGCCCTTTCGTATGATAGCCCCCGGCTCGACGATCAGGACATCGCCATTGCGGTAAAGCGGCAGCATGGAATCGCCCTGGACCTTCAACGCATAGGAGGTTTCGGTTGCCCGTGCCGGCAGCTCGATCAGGTCCCATCCCTGCCCCGCCGGAAACCCGGCGTCGTCGAAGAAGCCACCGGCGCCCGCCTGGGCGAAGCCGAGCAGCGGCACCGACGATTTCTGCACGGGCAGTGCGCCGGAATTACCCCGGCCTTCGACCAGCCCCGCAAATTCATCCAGCGAGGCGCCGGTCGCCTCGATGATCTTGGCGAGCGATTCGGTCGACGGCCAGCGCGGCCGCCCATCCGAGGACAGCCGCTTCGATTTGTTGAAGGCCGTCGAGTCGAGGCCAGCGCGCCTGGCCAGCCCGGAGGCCGAAAGCGAATAACGCTCGGCGAGAGCGTCGATGGCGGCCCAAACGCGGTCATGCGAGAGCACCTTGCTCTCCTTCGAAACAGGAAAAAATACCTTCCCTGTTCTACCTCTTGGCCGCCATCTTGTCCACCGCCGAAGACGGCGTCACGCTGCCTCCTTGGCCTCGTTCCTGTCATAGGGATCGAAACGCTCATAGAAGGTCTCGCCCTTCTCGGCCATGTCGAGCAGCAGCTTCGGCGCCCTGAACTCGGCGCCGTATTTCTTCTGCAGGCGCTTGGCGATCTTGACGAATTTCTTCGCGCCGATGCCGTCGATGTAGGACAGTGCACCGCCTGTGTAGGGCGCGAAGCCGAAGGCCAGGATCGAGCCGACATCGGCCTCGCGTGGATCGGTAACGATGCCCTCCTCCATCACCCGTGCCGCCTCAAGCGCGATGGTGACCAGCAGCCGCTGCTTCAGCTCCTCATAATCGACCCTCTCCGGCGCCAGTTGCGGGTAGAGGTCCCTGAGGCCTGGCCACAGCTTCTTCTTGGCAGGTTTTGCCGGATAGTCGTAGAAGCCCTTGCTGTTCTTGCGACCCAAGCGACCGTGTGTGTCGACCATCGTGCTGATCAGCGCCATCTGCTTCGGGTCGACCGCCTTGTCGCCGAGATCGCGCATCGTCTGCTTCATGATCTTCTGGGCAAGGTCGATCGCGGTCTCGTCGGTCAACGCCAGAGGACCGACCGGCATGCCGGCGGCTTTCGCCGCATTCTCGATCATCGGCGCCGGAACACCTTCGATCAGCATCTTGTAGGCTTCCGACATGTAGCGCAGTACGCAGCGATTGACATAGAAACCGCGCGTATCGTTGACGACAATCGGGGTTTTCTTGATGGCGCGGACAAAGTCGATCGCGGTGGCCAGCGCTTTGTCGCCGGTCTTCTTGCCGAGGATGATCTCGACCAGCATCATCTTGTCGACCGGCGAGAAGAAGTGGATGCCGATGAAATTCTTTGGCCGCGCCGAATTCCTGGCCAGCGATGTAATCGGTATGGTGGACGTATTCGAGGCGAAGGTCGCCGAAGGCTTGAGCACAGCCTCGGCCTGTTCGGTGGCGCCCTTCTTTACGGCCGAATCCTCGAATACCGCCTCGACGACAAGATCGCAGCCGGCGAGATCGGCGTAATCGGCCGTCGGCGTGATCAGCGTCAGCAACTGGTCCTTGTCCTGTGGCTTGGCACGGCCCTTCTTCACCTGATCCGAGATAAGGTTGTCGGAATGCGCCTTGCCCTTGGCGGCAGACTCCATGTCACGGTCGAGCAGCACCACCGGAATGCCCGCCTTGGCCGTCACATAGGCAATGCCGGCGCCCATGAAGCCGGCGCCGAGCACGCCGATCTTCTTAAACCTCGTTTCCGGCACACCGGCCGGGCGGCGCGCGCCCTTGTTCAGTTCCTGGAGCGACACGAACAACGAGCGGATCATCGCTGCCGCTTCCCTGGTCTGCATGATCTCGGTGAAGTAGCGCTGCTCGATCCGCAAGGCGGTGTCGAACGGCACCAGCAAACCCTCGTAAACGCATTTCAGGATGGCGGCAGCGGCGGGATAGTTGCCATAGGTCTCGCGGCGCAGGATGGCGATGGCCGGCGGCCACAGATTGGCACCGGCCACCGAATAGATCGGAGCGCCGGGCAGCTTGAAGCCTTTTTCGTCCCAGGGCGCCACCGGTTTCAAGCCGTTCCTGATCATCGCCTTGGCGGTTTCGACCAGCTTGTCCGGCTCGGCAATCTCATGGATCAGGCCCATCGACTTGGCCTTCTGCGGCGACAGCGTCTGGCCGGAGGTCAGCATTTGCAGCGCCTGCTGCTGGTCGGTCAGCCGCGGCACGCGCTGGGTTCCGCCGGCGCCGGGGAAAATGCCGATCTTCACTTCGGGAAGTGCCATCCTCACTTTGTCGGAATCGGCCGCGACACGGCCATGGCAGGCGAGCGACAATTCGAACGCGCCGCCCATGCAGGTGCCGTTGATCGCCGAAACCCACGGCTTACCCGAGGTTTCCAGCTTACGGAACAGGCCGTTCATATAGCCCGCATTGTCGAACAGCGCCTTGGTCGCCTTCTCTGGGTCCTTTGCCTTGTCGGCGGCGAAGGTCGCCAGCATCTTCTGCAGCATGGTGATGTCGGCGCCGCCCGAGAACGTATCCTTGCCGGAGGTAATGACCGCCGCCTTGATCGCTGCATCGGTCGCCACCTTGTCGACGATGACGTTCAGCTCGAGCATCACCTCTTGGGTGAAGACGTTCATCGAACGGTCCGGCATGTCCCAGGTGACCAAAGCAATGCCGTCGGCGTCGGTGTCGAGGGTGAAATTGGTATAGCTCATCATCTCTCTCCGTCAGACGCGTTCGATGATCGTTGCGGTGCCCATGCCGGCGCCGATGCAAAGCGTCACCAGCGCGGTGTTCAGGTCGCGGCGTTCCAATTCGTCCAGCACCGTACCGAAGATCATCGCACCGGTGGCGCCCAGCGGATGGCCCATGGCGATGGCGCCGCCATTGACGTTGATCCGGTCATGAGGAATGTCGAAAGCCTGCATGTAGCGCAGCACCACCGAAGCGAAGGCCTCGTTAAGCTCGAACAGGTCGATGTCCGACAGCTTCATCTTCGCCCGCCTCAACAGCTTTTCGGTGACGTCGACCGGACCGGTCAGCATCAGCACCGGTTCGGAGCCGATGTTGGCAAAGGCGCGGATACGCGCGCGCGGCTTGAGGTCGAGCGTCTTTCCCGCCTTTTTCGAGCCGAGCAGCACGGCCGCCGCGCCATCGACGATGCCGGACGAATTTCCGGCATGGTGGACGTGGTTGACCTCTTCCACCTCGGGATGCTTCTGCACCGCGACGGCGTCGAAGCCGCCCATTTCGCCGGGCATGACGAAGGACGGGTTGAGCGCGGCCAGCGACTGCATGTCGGTCGAAGGCCGCATGTGCTCGTCGTGATCGAGAATGGTCAGGCCGTTCTGGTCCTTGACCGAGATCACCGAATTCTTGAAGCGGCCCTCGCCCCACGCCTTGGCGGCACGCTTCTGGCTTTCGACCGCGTAGGCATCGACGTCGTCGCGCGAAAACCCGTATTTGGTGGCGATCAGGTCGGCCGATATGCCTTGCGGCACGAACCAGCCGGGCAGGCCGACCGAAGGATCCATGAACCAGGCGCCGCCGGAGGCGCCCATGCCGACCCGCGACATCGATTCGACGCCACCGGCAATCACGATCTCGTCGGCGCCTTGCGCGATCTTGGCGGCGCCGAAATTGATGGCGTCGAGGCCCGAGGCGCAGAAGCGCGATATCTGCATGCCAGGCGCCTTGGTGTCGTAGCCGGCCTCGAAAGCAGCGGCACGTGGAATGACTGCACCCGCCTCGCCAACCGGATCGACACAGCCGAAGATGATGTCGTCGACGGTGCCGGTGTCCAGCCCGTTGCGGTCGCGGATCGCCTCGAGCACCTTGGCGCCGAGCCGCACCGCCGGCACTTCGTGCAGCGAGCCATCCTTCTTGCCCCTGCCGCGCGGCGTGCGCACGGCATCATAGACGTAAGCTTCGGCCATTTTCCTGCTCCTTGGGTTTGCTGAAAGTCGCTCAGAGAGCGCGCCCGATCAGCAATTTCATGATCTCGTTGGTTCCGCCGTAGATGCGCTGGACGCGGGCGTCGCGGAACATGCGCGCAATCGGATATTCATTCATGTAGCCATAGCCGCCATGCAATTGAAGGCATTCGTCGACGACTTTTCCCTGCAGGTCTGACAGCCAGTATTTGGCCATCGAGGCCGTCACCGGGTCGAGGCCGCCGTTAATGTGGCGGGCAACGCAGTCATTATAGAAGACGCGCCCAATGGTCGCCTCGGTCTTCAATTCGGCCAGCTTGAACTGGGTGTTCTGGAATTCGATGATGGCCTTGCCGAAGGCCTTGCGCTCCTTGACGTAGTCGATGGTAAGAGCCAGCGCCCGCTCGACCATGGCGATAGCAGTGGTGCCGATCTGCAGCCGCTCCTGCGGCAATTGCTGCATCAGCTGGACGAAGCCCTGGCCTTCCTCGTTGCCAAGCAGGTTCGAGGTCGGCACACGCACGTCGTTGAAGAACAGTTCCGACGTGTCGTTGGCCTTGAGGCCGATCTTGTCGAGGTTGCGGCCGCGCTCGAAGCCCTCCACCTCGTCGGTCTCGACGACGATCAGCGAGATGCCCTTGGCACCTTTCTGCGGATCGGTCTTGGTGACGACGATGATGAAGTTAGCGAGCTGGCCGTTGGTGATAAAGGTCTTCGAGCCGTTGAGCTTGTACTGGTTGCCGTCCTTTTCGGCGCGCGTCTTGACGCCCTGCAGGTCGGAGCCCGCACCCGGCTCGGTCATGGCGATGGCGCCGATCAGTTCGCCGGTCGCCAGCCTCGGCAGCCATTTCTTCTTCTGCTCGTCCGAGCCGTAATGGAGGATGTAGGGGGCGACGATCGAATTGTGCAGGCCAATGCCGAACCCGTCGACGCCGACATGGGCGATCGCCTCGATGATGGCGCTCTCATGCGCGAAGCTGCCGCCCGAGCCGCCATATTCCTCCGGCATCGAGGCGCAGAGCAGGCCGGCCGCACCCGCCTTCAGCCAGCTTTCGCGGTCGACCATCTCGTTCTTCTCGAACTCGTCGTAACGCGGCGCGATCTCTTCCGACATGAAGCGGTGCGCCATGTCATAAAGCATGCCGACCTCGTCCGCCGCCCAGGCGGGTTTTGGAAGGCCAAGGATTTCGGCGGGACTGGTCATGTTTATTCTCTGATCCTCCTTCCAAGCACGCCGCCAGAATTGAGGCTGGCGCGCTGCCGTGGCGCCCTCTCCCGGCCGCTTCGCGGCCACCCTCCTCGCGAGGAAGAGGGGAGCCTAGAACGCTTCGGCCGGCAGCGCCATCAATGTGTCGGCGCCGCTGGAGATGCGGGCAAGGTGCGCCGCCGTCTCCGGCATGATCCGCTCCACGAAGAAGCGCGCCGTCACCAGCTTGTTGTCGTAGAAAGACGAAGCGCCGTCGGCGCCATTCGCCAATTTCGCTGCGGCCACCCTGGCCATCTGCGCCCACATATAGCCCAGCGCCACCAGGCCGAAGAGATGCATGTAGTCGGTCGAGGCGGCACCGGCATTGTCGGGCTTGGCCATGCCGTTCTGCATCAGCCACATCGTCGCCGCCTGCAGATCGTTGAGGCTCTTCTTCAGCGCCTTGGTGAAGGGCGCCATCTTCTCGTCGGTGCGGTTCTCCTCGCAGAACTCGCCGACTTCCCTAAAGAACGCCTGCACCGCGCGACCGCCATTCAAGGCCAGCTTGCGGCCGACGAGGTCGAGTGCCTGGATGCCGTTGGCACCCTCATAGATCATGGCGATGCGGGCATCGCGGACGAACTGGCTCATGCCGTGCTCTTCTATATAGCCGTGGCCTCCGAACACCTGCTGCGCCATTACCGCATGATCGAAACCCTTGTCGGTGAGCACGCCCTTGACCACCGGCGTCATCAGGCCGGTATAGTCATCGGCTGCCTGGCGATCCTTGTCGTCACCGGAGCGGTGAGCGATGTCGGACTTGATCGCCGTCCACAGCGCCAGCGCGCGGCCGGCCTCGTTGAAAGCCTTCATGGTCATCAGGCTGCGGCGGATGTCCGGATGGACGACGATCGGATCGGCCTTTCTGTCCGGCGCCTTCAGCCCTGACAGCGAGCGGCCCTGCAGACGATCCTTGGCGTAGGAAACCGCATTCTGATAGGCAACCTCCGACAGTGAGAGCCCCTGCAGGCCGACGCCAAGCCGCGCCTCATTCATCATGGTGAACATGGCTTTCAGCCCGCCATTGGCCTCGCCGAGCAGTGTGCCTTCAGCGTCGTCATAATTCATGACGCAGGTCGAATTGCCATGGATACCCATCTTCTCCTCGATCGAGCCACAGGAGACGGTGTTCTTCTCGCCCGGATTGCCTGATGCATCGAGCTTGAGCTTCGGCACGATGAACAGCGAGATGCCCTTCACGCCATCCGGCGCGCCCTCGATACGGGCCAGCACGAGGTGGACGATGTTTCCCGACATGTCATGCTCGCCGGCCGAGATGAATATCTTCTGGCCGGAGATCCTGTAGGTGCCGTCGCCATTTGGAACGGCCTTGGTGCGCAGCAAGCCGAGATCGGTTCCGCAGTGCGGCTCGGTCAGGTTCATGGTGCCGGTCCAGGCGCCCTCGACCAGCTTCGGCAACCATGTCGCCTTCTGCTCTTTGGTGCCATGGGTGATGATCGCAGCGATCGCACCTTGCGTCAGTCCGGCATACATCATCAGCGACATATTGGCCGACACCATATATTCGGCAACCGCAGTATGCACTGCATAGGGCAAGCCTTGCCCGCCAAACTCGACAGGTGCGGCGAGCCCCATCCAGCCACCTTCGCGATACTGGTCGAAGGCTTCCTTGAAGCCTTTTGGCGTCGTCACCGACCCGTCGACATGGCGCACACAACCTTCCACGTCGCCGACACGGTTGAGCGGCTGCATGACGTTTTCGGCGAGCTTCGCGCCCTCGGCAAGGATAGCCTCGAGCACATCCGGCGTCGCGTCGGAAAATCCGGGAAGATTGGAATAGCGCTGATAGCCCAGCACCTCGTTCAGCACGAACAGCGTGTCCCGGATCGGCGCTCTGTAGATCGGCATGCGTTTCCTCCACCATGCGGTCTTGGCCCCGAAATCAGCCTCAGCATATGAGGATGGCAGACGGACCAACGTTGCGGTCGAGATAACAAATATTGACGTTTGCGTAAACGTCAATTCTGCGATGGGGCAAATTTTCTCCCGCGCGCCAAGACGGCAAACGGCGAAAGACGGTAACGACGAAGAACCGCGCGGCGGAAACCCCGCGGTTTTAATTAGGGAAAAAAACGGCAGGTTTTTTTTGTTAGGTTTTTTACCTATGACGCAGGCGACGCCAAATGG